>NZ_JAUBRN010000138.1:0-3216 GCF_036701875.1 Microcoleus sp. MON1_C5
TAACTCGTTCAATTTTTCAAAACCTCAATATCCCTTATGGCACGTTTTCCTCTGCGTAGAGTGACAAAAGAGGGTTAGAAGAATGCCTCAAAAACGAACCACGTACATACAACAGTGTTCAACTAGCTCAGAAATTAGAAAAAGAGCGTTCTATTAAACTAAGCCCCGACCGATTAAGACGCATACTAAAAAAAAAGGGTTTATTTGGAAACGAGCGAGAAAAAGCCATAAAGGAAAACAAAACCCCATTGTACGAGAAATAAAGCTCTCCAGACCTAGATATGTTGGAATGGGCAGCGGCTGCGGGAGAAATCGACTTAAAATATTTGGATGAATCAGGATTTTGTGCGTGGAGTGAACCAAGCTATACTTATTATCAACGAGGTGAACAAAAGCGGCTAGAACAAACGAAAAGGCGTGGTCGTAGATTAAGTATTGTAGGGCTTATTCAACATAAAATCAGCTTTGTTTACGGTTTAGTAATGGGGGGTGTCGATCGAAAAGCTTATATCAAAATGATGGAGCAAGAAGCCCAACAAGCTGCTCAGATTGGACGACTAAGAGTAATAGTACAAGACAACGGCCCCATACATCGATGTCATGAAGTCAAACAGTTGTGGTCGAAGTGGGAAAATCAGGGTTTATATATCTTTTTCTTGCCCAAATATTGTTCCGAAATGAACCCAATTGAATTAGAGTGGCAACATCTTAAAAAAGATGAATTAGCGGGACAAATGTTTGACGATGAATTAGAGCTCGCGTACGCCGTAATTCATGGAGTAGAAGTTAGAGGAGAAAGAGGAAACTACCGCACACAACGTGTTAAATTTAACTCGAATCCTGCTACTTAATGTTTCGTCACATAAAGCTAAATTTTCCCGCCTACCTACTTAACTCGCCCGACAAAAATTCAGGCACTTTATTGGTTAAAAGCAGGATATAGTCCAAGCCTTACAGATGTAGCAGAACGTTTAGGGGTACATAGGATAACTGTAAATAGATGGTTAAAACAATATAGTGTTGGTGGTCTGCCCGAACTGCTAAAAATAAGAAAATCAACTGGTAGACCCAGAGTAATTCCTAAAGCTGTAATAGCTGGTTATCACAGAAATCAAGTTAGAAATCATGTGAATTTAAAAGTTATAAAGAAATTGGTAAGTGGGTAGAAGACAAATATAAAATATCAGTCAAGTATCAAACATTACACAAGCAATTACACTATCGAATGAAAGCTAAATTAAAAGTACCAAGACGTTCGAGCATCAAGAAAGATAAAGCGGCAGGTATCGAGTTTAAAAAAAACTACATAAATTACTAAAAATCGCTGGGTGGCTGGAGTATATGACCTCAAAACCAGCAAAAAATGGGCTGAAATATTGGTGTCAAGATGAAAGTAGAATTGGCTTAAAAACAATTGAAAGGAAAAGAATTACAGCTTTGGGAGTTAAACCAATAGGTTTAGTTCAAGGGAATTTTAAAGCTTACTATTTATATGGCGCAGTTGCGCCACACACAGGAGAAAGTTTTTGGTTGGAGTTCTCACATTTAGATGGTATGTGTTTTCAAATTTTCTTAGATAAACTAGCCGAGAAATATCCCGATTATTTAAATGTTATCCAATTGGATAATCGTAAGTTTCATCATAGTAGTAGCCTAAAAATACCGCATAACATTTTACTGATTTTTCAACCACCATACAGCCCTGAATTGAATCCAATTGAGAGAATATGGTCACACATAAAACAAGAACTGAGTTGTGAAATATATAAAAATCTAGATAGTATTAAAGAAAAAGTTTCCGCTTTTCTTGGGGAATTTTCAACGGAAGAAATAGCATCTATAGCCGGATGGGACTATATTTTATCAGCCCTAGCAACTGTTGCATAATTTTGGAGAATTGGTATAACCATAAATTGAGTGCCCCTTTTACGATAGAGGGAGCGTGTAATCGAACAGTTTTTGAAATGTGGCTGGAAACAAGTTTAGTTCCAACACTGGTTAAAGGGCAGGTGGTAGTGATGGATAATGCCACATTTCATAAAGGCGGTCGGATTCAGGAATTGATTCAAAGTGTAGGATGTAAACTGTTATATTTACCGCCGTACTCTCCAGATTTCAACTTGCATTGAACAATGTTGGTCTTGGCTAAAAAGTCGAATTCGTAAACAGCTAGATCAGTTTGATTGTTTACCAGAGGCGACCCTTGGATGTGTTACGCATTGCGTCCTAACCGCCTTGGCGGTTGCTATATCTCTCAACTGATTGAGGATGCAGGCTGTCAATTGCTCTACTTACCCCCTTATTCCCCAGACCTCAACAAAATAGAACAATGCTGGTCTTGGTTGAAAAGTCGTATCCGCAAACAACTAGAGCGGTTTAATTGTTTACGAGATGCGATCGAAGATGTTTTACGTCTTGTGTCCTAACCGCCTAGGCGGTTGCTATAGCTAAAGATCTAGTGAGAGAAATTCATTTGCCCTGGCAAAAGTCTCTGCCTCAATTGACACCTGGAAGGGTTGTACAATCAATGCTTCCACTTTTAATCAAGATTGGAACTCCGGCTGTTGCTCCCAAACGGCGAGGAAATTCAGACGGATGGCAAACAGGAAAACCTCGCACTCCTAGATGTCGCTATCCTGTGGTCAAAAAGGGTAAAGGTCGGTTTCAAAAATCACCAAAATCCATCAGTTAACCTGGGAATCTCTCTCTAAATTCACCATAATTTATGCTCAGCTAACGCTGAGTAAATTTGTGCTTAGTCTCAACTCCAGTCAGGTGAAGGCTCTCACAAAGTTGACTAAAGAAATCATTGCTTCTTTGACAGGATGGGAATTCATGTTAGATGCCTTATCTGTAGCCCGACTTTAGGAAATTGGTATGACTGGGAGTTGCTCTGACTTTGTAGTCATGTATCAGGTGAAGGCTCTCACCCGGAAAGACCGCGCGCTCGGGGTTTAAAACCTCTCGCGATCTAGTGTGTGGGGTAAGTTCCCTTTAAAAGCTAAAACAAAAGCTCCTAAATCAGAGAAGCTTTTGTTTGTATATTGTCGAGGGGGAGTGAGGGGGCAAATATATGAGGCACCTTTGTGCAACACCCCCGAGCAGGGGATGGTATGGGGGTGGTGCCATTGCCTCGGGTGACACTACCGAAAAGAGGTAAGGGTGAAAAACCCTGAAGACTGCATAGAATTAAGTCATCATGATTACCATGTGGAA
>NZ_JAUBRN010000139.1:0-3202 GCF_036701875.1 Microcoleus sp. MON1_C5
GAGCCGGATGAATCGAAAGTTTCACGTCCGGTTCTGAAGGAGAGGTAGGGGTAGAAATGCCCCTATCGACTCTAACCCAGGGATGTAATAGATGGCGATCGGATGAGATTTCCGCTCAAAGTCAAGAACTACAACGATCTGAGAAGGAACGTCCTAAAACCCCGCATCTTGGTTGTCGTTTTAGTCGTAGACATAGAGATCTTCAGGGCGAAACCTCTGCAAGGGCTGGTGCAAGTGAGGCTCACGTGACGGTTGCCGGCCACTTATTTGCACTTTTGAGAAATCAGGTTCGGGGTAGTGGCCGTCGTGTCTATATGTCGGATATGAAAGTTAGAATTGAATCTTAGAATATTTACTACTATCCTGACGTGATGGTAACGTGCGATGAACGGGCCAAAGCTTTTCAATATTATAAAAAATTTCCTCGTTTAATTGTTGAGGTTTTGTCAAATGGTACTGAAGGATTCGATTGGGGCGATAAGTGGGCTGACTATCAAGAATTAGAAACGCTTCAAGAGTAGGTGTTAATTAGCCAAAAACGTGAGCGGGTAGAGTGTTTTCGTCGCAATGCTGAAGGGTTGTGGGTTTTGTATTCCTATACTCAAGGAAGCGAAATTCACTTGTCTAGCGTAATTTTTTGCACAGGTATTGATGCTATCTATGAGGATGTAATCTTTACTAAGGAAGATTCAGAAGCAGAATTTGATGAACTGCGATCTAGGGTATAAATGGAAAGTGCGATCGCACCTCAGTTAAGGAAGGGCGATCGCTTTTGATATAAGGCTAGGGTAAACTAAATTGCTGGTTTCTTGTCTAATTAGTTAATGAGTAGAATTAACCGCGAAAGGAACCGATTAGAGATCAATCTGTTAATAATGAGAGAATAGGTAATCCATCAGATGTCCAATTTTCTACAATATTATCAACTAACCATGTTTGCTCAAATCCTTGAAATATTTTGTCAATATCTTGTTCTTTTGTGAGATTTTGGAGAAACTCAAAAATTTGTTGACTCCTTTTTTCTGCAACTATCTCTAGTTGATGGTTAGGTACAGATGCAGCAAACGTTAAAACCAGGATAGAGCGATTCCAAATAGATGCACCAAGTCGATCAGTCAAAAGGCGTAGTGTTCGCTTTTCGTCTGGCCGAAAACGAGTTTCGTTAAGCCTACTCACATAGATGGTTGCATAAATCTGAGCTAAATTAACTTTAGCCCGTACTAAAGATAGGTAGGCTTCATCACAGGCTTCGTCATCCTCAGCTAATCCAGGTGTATCGATAAGAGACACATCGCCTAGAGGAGTTTTGTAAGCATAATGCTCAACAAGTTTTGTACAAGCTTCATACTCTGAAGTCTCAGCAATATAACTACCAAACGTGGCATTGATAAAACTTGATTTGCCAACACCTGTCCGTCCTACCAGTAGAAATTTACGCATACCTTACCAACGGAACAACCCACCAAAAAATCCTATTGCTGCACCAATTGCACCCCCGACAGCAGAACCGACTGGCCCTGCTAGAGAGCCAATTACAGCCCCAACACTTGCTCCCGCACTTGCAAGCCCTAACACTTCAGCAGTCTTATTTGTGACTACTGCTGTCTGCCTCTCGTTAAGCTCAATAGGTGTATATGTTGGGGCTGGCTCATAGATTTTTTCTATTATAACTTCTCTTTCTTTTTCAGGTCGTTTGACTCGCTCTACAGTTGCCATTAAAAATGGTGCTGCACCTTTAGCAGAAATCCTTGCATATATCTGGGTATAAAGTTCACCTAACCATTTTTCTCCATCTGGTGTCCTCTCATTTTTATTATCAACTGCAACTGACGGAACGTTATTTGCTATTCCAATGCCCGTGTATTTAGCGATCTCTTTCCGAATAAGTTCCGTCCTTTTGTCCAATGCAATCGGATAGTCTGAGGCATTCTTTGCACCTGCAAAAGTAAAGATAATGACAGCTTGTTCCCAAATTTTTGAATTAAAAGCCTCAGAAATCAGTTTGATTCCTCGTTTTTCGTCATTAGTAACTCTTGTTTCATCTAAACGGCTGACAAACCACATAGAGTCAACCTGGCTGACATCGGAACGCATACGTTCTAAATATTTATAATCATTTCCAACTTCCTCAAGATCATCGCACAAGCCAGGAGTATCAATTATAGTAAAATTAATCCCATTGAGTTCATTCTCATACTTTTTAATATCCATTGTACAAGGTTCATAGTCACCGACTACAGCAATTGTTTTACCCATCAAACTATTTACAGTGCTTGACTTTCCCACTCCTGTACGACCAACCAATAGAAAAGTGAATTTTTTACCCTGCGCTACTTGCAGTTTATCCTTCAGAGTTTCTAACCAGTTTATTGCTTGCTCTTCATCATTGCTATTGAATACAGACATAGCTTGATTCTCCTACTTGCCTAACGACGAAATAAACAACATGGTCTTCAATTTTCGCCATTAAATTACATCCTTTAATTCCGTAATTATATCATATACATAACTTTTCCTTTTAGTCTACTATCGACTGTAATTAAATGTAATTAATGTTACACAATATCTCTCTCCAAGAAAGTCACATTTTGTAAGAGATATCAGAAAATGTCAGAAAAAGTCTGATAAAATAAGCAAAACCACTACACCTATCCCACCAATGGACGTTAAAGAAGTCTTGAGATTTGCCGATGACCTGGTTTTCGCTAAGACGGGAGAACATTTGGAGGATCTGCAAGAAGCTATCCTGGGGGGTGTATGGGAAGGTCAAAAATACTCTCAAATCGCAGAAGCATCGCATTGTAGCGAAGGTCACGTCAGGAATGTAGCTTCCAAATTATGGAAGCGTTTATCAAATGTATTAGATGAAGAAGTCACTCCATCCAATTTACGCTCGACACTTGAGAGACGACAATTATTCATCATTTCATCAAATTCGGGAAACGATTTTTTTATTGGTAATGTCAATGTCTGTAAGGATAGTCAATTTTCAGAATATCAACAAACCCGATCGCCCTCAACCTCCACCTCAAACACCTCCCCACCCCAAACCAGACTAGACTTAGCAGACGCACCTCATATTTCATCTTTGTCCGATTCGCATGAGGGCGATAGCTTCGCTTCACGGTAATTGCTCAACCCCCTTGACAAGAAGACGAGATAGACATTAGATAAAGGAATGGAAAAACTTCCCGACTTAAAA
>NZ_JAUBRN010000054.1:0-50989 GCF_036701875.1 Microcoleus sp. MON1_C5
GAAGTTACATCAGAAAATCTTTGGAATTGGTTTACTCACTGCTGTTATTGTACCTCATCTTTATGAGAAAGGCTATAATACTTATTTAACACTTTTGTTCGCGAGCGTGTTTGCGTAATATATAACTTAATAAAAAAATCAGTGAGGTTTCTGAATAACCATAAAAACAATTTTGTAAATTAGTAAACTTACTGTTTTTTTAGTTAAAGGAATTTGAATTACGTGAGGCAACCTGTCGAATATACGGTAAAAGGCAAGTTTTTCAAAAAGAGTTTTAGGAAGGGCTGGAGTGCTTGCCAGCCCAATCAACCCAACAACGCATTACCCGCCTGTATCTCCCAGAAGTCGCAAGCGCTTTTTGGTCTCGCCATACCTTGCTTCAGCTTCCTCTTTTTGCTTCGCAGCCACTTGGTAGTAAAGCTTCTGTTTTTCTATTTCCTCATCGTTCGCGTGGCGACGATAAAGAGGGTGGTAGCTAGTGTCCGCACCGACTCTTCATCAGATACCAGGCCGGCATCCCGATATTTCCCAGCTTCTTTGAGGCAGTGCCCAAGGGCTGCGACATAATAGTCAACCAGCCCCATGAATTGATTAACATTTTTCTGTGACCACCGTTGCGTTTCTGCCGAGGCGATCAGTTGCCCGTTGCCTGTGGCTGGGGGACAGGAGCGCCGCGCGCGTCAAAGCTGAGGCTCCTTATTGCGGTTTGGAGTGATTATGATTGCGGTCTCTCTCCTACAGCTACAGCTATGCCTGCAAATAGTGCAACGTTATGCAGGCAGCCCTAACCCCTTCAAGCGATCGCCATGATTAATAACGGCTTGAGTGATGGTTTCAAGCGTGATATTCTGCACGATCAAACTCCTTTTTAGTTGTTATTCCTGTTAGGAACCACGACGGTCAACCACCCATTCCAACGGTCGCGGCTGAAAATTCAGTTCGCGTTTTGCCTTGGCATTTGATACACCTCGCATCTGAGTACCGTAGTAAACAGCATCCGCACCGCCTTCCATTTGCAGAGCATCCTCAACCGATACCTGTGGCGGTGGTGGAGCATTCAGCCATTGAGCAAACGCAGTGAGCCATTCGCGCACCGAATGAGGTCGATCGTTAGCAATCAGATAAATACCAGGATTGCCCTGCTCTGCTGCTGCAACGGTAGCGATCGCCGCATCCTCATCTACCAGATGTGATTAGAACGCTAGCTCCAGCACCCACTTAAAAGAGTCCAGAATTGTGAGGTGCAACGGCTGCCGGAATCACGCAAGAATAAGTTACCTATTTGAGGCAATTGAGCCTCTCCTGGTAAACGTGTTCGAGCTATTGATGTGGTAAGTTATTTCTGCGGGACTCTTGAATATATTAACAAGTTTTTAGCTATCCAGAGACAGGCTTTTAGTCTGGCCAGGGTTAGATGAGCTTTGAATCCTTATCAGCCGTTTTTGAGCAGTTAGCCCAATAGTTCGGATTGACTGCACGCCCGATATCCGTGCAGTGATGTTGGTGGGATGTGTGGAATCGGCAGGTTGGACAGTTGGAAAGCATAATGGTAAAGTCGGCACCATTGTCTATTCTAGGAGTTGCACTATCGCGATCGCCTCCAAGCCCGCTGTAGCAAAGCAGCAATCCGCTATGCCACTCTCGTACACCTTGGCTTATTGTCCAATAGTACAGGCTCAAGCTGATGAAGAGGCGCGGTATGCTTGACTAACTGTGAGTAAATTAGGGTGCTATTCTACTTTGGTCGTTCCCAATTCCCCACCAACAAAGAGAACAATGGCTGCTTTCGGCTTGTCACTAAGATTCAAGTTTGCCAAAAGCTGCTTATGGATACCACAGGTGTTAGTTAGCTGTAGCAGATTAGTGTTGCAGGTAGCTACAGCTATGCCTACAAATAGTGCAACGTTATGCAGGCAACCCTAACCCCTTCAAAATCATGGGCAATAACTTACTGCACGCCTCTACAATGCTGGCCGTCTGGGGCAAACTGCTCAATGTTGCCTCAAACATCTTCCTCGCTTTTCGTGTCAGCCCTTCCTTTTTAGCAGGTTCCTCTGTTTGCTTAGCTTCTGCTAAAGCTTGCACCTGCTCTAATAAATCCGTTTTGTCAGGCTCTGATAAATCGGAATCATTTTCGATGACTTGTTGGAGTTGTGTCAGCAGTTCTTTGATGTTGGGTTCATTGGTTTCCGAGGAATCGGGCAACTGATTGAGAGTGTTGGTCACATTGCCACTAATCGTGCCCAAATTAACGACTCCATCACCACCCACTAACCCGCTGATGTCGCCAATGTTGCCACCGCGTGAACGAATGTTGATTCCCTTATTCTGAGTCACAATTAATTCTCCTTTAATGATTTGAATTGTTTCTGCTTGAATCTTAGAGTGATGCGTACCTGTTTCAATAAACTGCTCAATCGTATCCTTAAGTGTACGAATTTCAGCGTCTCGTTCGGCTAGTTGTAGCTGAACGGCGATCGGCAATTCCTTCTTGATTCGAGCGTAATCTCTAAAATACTGATGGCTTAACTCAGATTTGTCGGCTCCTGGTGCAGTTGTAAACCTGAGATTCAAGCCATTGTTGCCCCGCCGTTCGATCGCCACAAACCGTAGCTCTTGCTCTGGATGGTTGGTTGATAACTTTTTAAGCGCAATGGAGATAGCGCGGGGGTCAATATCCTGACTGTGGTACAAATCTAGAGTATCCACGTAAGGTTTAATGAAATCTGCAAACTCTCCCTCAGCAAAGGTTTCTCCCCAGTTATCCGGTTTTCGCAATCGGTTGGGATTATCTTTGGTTTCCAGGCGCATGAATACATAGTCGCATTGCACGTCCTCTAGCTTGGTGTTACCTGTAATCCCCCAATCTTCGATACAAGCTCCCGTGAGAATTGCTCCCGTCATATCTGTACCATCGAGTTGTGCTTGCTTCAGGATGGCTCGGGACAAATCAGCATTCCGTAAATTAGCGTTGTTGAGGTTTGTTCCAATAAAACTGGCATCTTGCAGATTTGCACCTGGCAGATTTGCATCTTGCAGGTTCACCCCTTCCAAATTCAAGCCATCAAAGTTTTGAGACTGTCCGTTGAGCGTGACAACGAGTTGCCGAATGTGGGAATTGGCAAGGTAGGTATTGTCCAGACGAGCATAATCAAGCGCTTTAACTTGATAGAAACGAGTACGAGTAAGATTAGCCTCTCGTAAATCGCAAAACTTAAGCGTTGCACCAGTAAAGTCTACATCAGTTAAGTTAGCTCCCTTAAAGGAATTTCCTCTTCTTGTCACTATTGCTATTACTGCTTGCAGCCTCCATAATCCGCCCGGACTACAAGTGAGTGCTTTTCGGCTAAGGTGCCAGGAAATTGCAATAGTTACAATTACGATCGGCATTACTTTGGCTATGGGTACACTTATAATAGTTACTGCAAGCATTGGAAGAAATGTACTTACAGCAGCTACCACAAGAGAGTCTAATGAAACTCTCAATAAAATTAGCGATAAAGTGGCAATTTCTATACTTATTGAAACTAAAACTATGGCTCCCGATCCTAAAAAGAAAGGAAGACTCATGTCAAGTCTACCCGTTTGGGAAGGCAGAGCGATCGACAATAATAGAAGTGGCAGCAAGGCTCCTATACCTATAATAGTTCCCAGAACAAAGTTTTTTTGTATACTATTAAATAATGTGATACTTAAAGAAAGTAAAACCGAAATCCCATAAGGTAATGAAGATGCCGTCAATAATCCCGTCGCCAATAAGCTTCCTGCTCCTAGAAAACAACCAGCTAAACTAGCTAACAGCAGCGTAGCAAAAAGTAAGAACACTTGCCATCTCACTTTTATTCCAAAATTAACCTTATCGAAACTTGACTTTTCAAGGTTTACCTTAGTAAAAGATATTCCTTGAAAAACAGCCCCCTCAAAACAGGTTCCTGCTAAGCTTTCATAATGCGGTTGTTGCATCTTTTAAAAATGATAATCTACTGAATCATAAGCATACTTAAGTACACTTGTTTACACAGTCAGTATGGCCTTGTTCCCAACATTTTAATAGGCAGAGTAATTGCTTTAAACCCTCAATAGGCTTGTCTCCGGCGCGCAATGCCACTGGTGGAATAATTTCTGTAATGCTAATTCCTTCCGAAGTAGTTGAAGAGTCTACTACCTCAAACTGAAAGTTTTTGATTGCATTATCTATTGGATTTAAGGAGTTATCTGAAGCTTCCTCGAAAAGAGAATCAGATAATTGGGTCGTAGTTATTCTAAAGCTGATGAGTGACTTGATCCATTCTGTTGCAAGCTGTTTTTGCTTCTTAGAGAGATTGTCCCAAGCCGGACATAAAATCTTTGTTGTCATACTGCTAGCTTCTCTAATTTTTTATGTTAAATAATAATAATAGGAGTAAATCAGATGCTTTATCAGCCCTGAAGTTACTTCCCTCGCAACTGGTAAACTAACTGACGAATTCCACTTTCTTTGAGGCTATCCGTCGCTCGCGCTACCTCGTCAAACGCCACCTGAGCCATCGCATCATCATACTTTTATGAATGTCTGGTAAAACTCCAGCATACATCCAAGCTTGACCGCTTCTACTCACTTACTAGAGGCTGGTTGCGACATCAGGACGGTTCTAGAATTGCTAAAACACCAAAACCTAGCGACAAAGATGGTTTACACTTGTGAAAGATTATTCAGCCAGCGTTGATGGATGCGTTCGCCCCAACCAACCAATCCTTAAAATCTCTAACTTGTCTTGTTTTCAGCTAATCAACAGCCACCATGACCGACTCGATCGCCACGCAACTCAAACAAGCTTCAGAAGGTTTGGTCTTCCTCAGCGAAACCGACGCTCCTTTCGACATCATTAGCTGGCAGACACAGGGAGAACTCACCCCGGCGAAACTTCTGCAACTCACCGAAGATTCACCCGATGCTCCCGTAGAACTGGGGACGGTTGATGATTTCTTTGCGATCGCCACCCAAGAAGAAGATTGGCACGATGAAGAAGAACGGGAAACAGTAAAGCGGTTTCAAAACTTAGTGAGCGTGTTGAAGCAGAACCTATCGCAGTTGCAAGTTTACCGAGTGGGCAACACCAACATCGATGCGTACATCGTCGGGGTGACGGACGGTGGTGGTGAATGGGCGGGGCTGTCTACTAAACTGGTGGAGACTTGATTGCAACAGGCATGGCGAGCTATGAATGTTTGTTAATCATTTCGTTAAATAGCAAGCATAATTAGAGTCAGGAAAGGTTGTAATATGAGAACGGTCGGCAAAGTAATTAGTGGGTTTTTTTCTATTGACTTTTTTGTTATGCTAGGAACCTTTTTATTCCTCTCTTACACAGAGAGCAAGCGATACCAGCTAGCTTCTATAGTTTCCTCATTTAAAGGAAGCAGGGCTGAAACACACGCCGGGGCGCACGATATCGACCCACAGTTTGAGACATACGGCGGGAACGCTGGCGCTGCGAGCTGGGGCAAAACTGCGGCAAGTGCAGGACTTGTTGGGGCATAAAGACCCCAGGACAACCTCTATTTATACTCACGTAGCGCAGCGGTGGGCAAATAATCCGGCTCTGAAATTAGGGATTACAATTGGGCAGTAAACGACCGGAGCTACTTTTGCCCTGTTTTTCCCACTTTACTCCCAGTTACCTAAGGAATCGAAAAAACCCTGAAATAGGCGAGCAAATTGCCCAACGTATAGCCAGCTTGCCCAGCGATGACCTCCTAAAGCAAGCTCAGACACCAGCTCAGATAGAGGAATGGTACAAAGCCAGAAAAATCCAGCTTCTTCTGGCTGAGTGTTGGAGAGCAAAGTGGCTCGTTAAAAACTATTATCCAATTGAAGAAGTGCTATATCTTTAGGAAAATGCCAAAAAAGCCAAGATCGGATTTCAAAGTTTTAAAAGTTCTAAACCCGAATCCACTACATTTTAACAGTTTGAAGTTATTATTAATTCCCTCAACATTTGAGATTTGATGCCAGCACAAATGAAGCGAGCGCCCACTCCCGCAGCTCCGGTCAATGAAGCGATCGCCCACCCATCCACTATGTCAACCAAGCGAGCACAATCCATCGAAGTCACGTTAAATTATATTTAATTTGTAGGATTGAAACAGTAAAATTACTGAGGCAAAACTAAGAGAAATCAATTAGAATTATAAAAATTATAAAGTTTCTGCTAACAACCAGGAAAAAGCCATGTTTATTATTGCAGGTTATGAATACTTAGAAAAAATTCACGATAGTTTAATAACCCTAGTTTATAGAGCGCGAAGAATTCGAGATGGTCAACCTGTTGTTATTAAAATTATTAAAAAGGCATATCCTTCCAGTCAAGACATTTATGTATTTAAACATCAGTATGAATTGATGAAAGACTTAGATTCAGAAGGCATTATCAAAGCTTATAGCCTAGAAAAATCTAACAATTATATAGCTATAGTTTTAGAAGATTTTGGTGCTAATTCACTGAAAAACTTTTTTCAAACTGGTAAACTTATAGATTTATCTGTATTTTTGCAAATATCAATTGGATTAACTCAAGCTTTAGAAGAAGTACATAGAATAAATATTATACACAAAGATATCAAGCCCGATAACATCCTTATTAACGAGCGAACATTAAAAATAAAGATCGCAGACTTTTCAATTGCATCACTTCTGATGCAAGAAAAATATCTAGCCAGCAATCCCGATCGATTAGAAGGAACTTTGGCTTATATGTCCCCAGAGCAAACTGGTAGGATGAATCGCGCGATCGATTATCGTACTGACTTTTATTCTTTGGGTGTCACATTTTATGAAATGCTGACTAGACAGTTGCCATTTCAAACTACAGATGCGATGGAACTCGTTCACAGCCATATTGCCAAAATACCTGCTTTACCGCATGAACTAGATCCAACTATCCCGAAAGTAGTATCTGATATCGTAATGAAATTATTAGCCAAAACTGCTGAGGATAGATATCAAAGTGCTTATGGAATTAAGGCAGATTTGGAAGCGTGTTTAACTCAACTACAAACCAATGGAAGAATTAAAGATTTCATTCTCGGTCAGCATGATATTTTTGCTAAATTTCAAATACCCCAAAAGCTTTATGGCCGCGCTCTAGAAATTGCTACCCTAAACGCTGCATTTGAAAGAATCAGTCAAGGTACGAGTGAGATGATACTTGTTTCCGGTTATTCAGGAATCGGCAAGACAGCCTTGATTAATGAGATTGATAGACAAATTGTGCGGCGAAAGGGTTATTTTACTTCTGGAAAATGCGATCAATTTAAACGCGGTATTCCTTATGCTGCACTAATTCAAGCTTTTCAGACCTTGATTCGACAGCTATTAACTGAAAGTAAAGAAAAAGTCGAAATTTGGAAAAATAAGTTATTAAAAGCTTTGGGTACAAATGGCAGAGTTATTATTGAAGTCATTCCTGAAGTAGAATTAATTATTGGGCAGCAACCACCTGTTCCTCAATTAGAATCTGGAGAATCACAAAATCGATTTTATTTAGTATTTCAAAAGTTTGTGGGTGTTTTCACCAGTAAAAAACATCCTTTAGTTCTTTTCATAGACGACTTACAGTGGATTGATTCTGCCTCATTAAAATTACTCCAGCTACTAATAATGTCATTAGATAGTCAATACTTTTTGTTAATTGGAGCTTACCGAGATAACGAAGTGAACGAAACTCATTCATTGACGTTGCTTTTGAATGAAATTCAAAAAGCGGGAGTTAAAGTAAATCAGATCGATATACAACCTTTAAATACTGTTCAAGTTAATGAATTAATTGCAGACACGCTTCACTGCGAATTAGAAAGAGCCTTACCTTTAGCAGAAATAGTCTTTAACAAAACGGCTGGCAATCCCTTTTTTGTAACTCAAATACTTAAAAGATTCTACCAAGAGAACCTACTTTCCTTCGATCTAACTGCTGGTAAATGGCAGTGGGATATTCAGCGAATTAAACAAGTTAAAATGACAGAGAATGTTGTTGAACTAATGGTTAAAAAAATTGAAAAGCTTCCTATTTTCACGCAAAATGTTTTAAAAGTAGCAGCTTGTATTGGTAATACATTTACATTAAAGGATCTAGCAATAGTCAATGAAAAATCTTTATCAGGTACCGCAACAGAGCTTTGGCAAGCACTTCAAGAAGATTTAATTTTCCCTTTGAGCGGTGCTTATAAAATTCCTTTAGCTAATGATTTAAATACAACCTTAACATTAGTTGATGAGTCCGAAAATCAAAGTAATTTATCTCTAAATATTGAGTATAAATTTTTGCACGATCGCGTTCAACAAGCCGCTTATTTTTTAATTCCTGATGGGCAAAAAAAAGAACTTCATTTAAAAGTCGGTCAACTCTTGCTAAAGAATACTCAAACAACAGAAATAGAAGACAAAATTTTTGATATTGTCAATCATTTAAATATAGCTATTGAGTTAATTACCCATCAAAAAAATCCACACAATCTGGCTGAGTTAAATCTGTTTGCTGCTCGGAAAGCAAAAGCAGCAGCAGCTTATGAACTCGCCCATGGATACTTAAATTTTGGTCTAGAACTACTTGCAGAAGATAGCTGGTATAGTAATTATGAATTAACTTGGTCGCTATATACAGAGGCAGTAGAAGTAGAATATTTAAATGGTAACTTTGAAACTTCAAGTTGCCTTGGTGATATTGTGTTAAAACAAGCTACTTCGCTTTTAGAAAAAATTAAAACATACGAAATAAAGATTCAATTTTATATTTCTCTCAATCAGATGCAAGCAGCGCTTGACACATCGTTCTTAGTGCTGGAAATGCTAGGAGAAACTTTAGTTAAAAAATTGCCGGAAGGATTAGAGATCGGAAATTTAAGCAATCTACCAGAAATGGTCGATCCTTATAAACTTGCGGCTATGCGAATATTAATTAAAGCGATAACACCTGCTTATGTAATGAATCCAGCACTTTTGTCACCGATCGTGTTTACGATGGTCAATATTTGCCTTAAGTATGGAAATTCATCACTATCTACTTTCGCTTATGCTTTTTATGGACTGCTCCTTTGTACTTCAATAGATAATATTGAAAGTGGATATCAGATCGCTCAAATAGGAATAAATTTATTAGAAAAGTTGAATGCTAAAGAAGTTAAAACGAAAGTATATGAAGTATTTTATGCTCATATCAAAATTTGGGTAAGCCATGTTAGGGAAACCATAGAACCTTTACAAGAAGCTGTTCAACATGGTTTAGAAAATGGCGATTTAGAGTATGCGGGTTACGCGGCTGGTTACACTTCACTTTATCCATTTTTTGTAGGCGAGCAACTAAATGAAGTCTGTGCTAAACAAACTATTTACATAAACCTATTAGTTAATTTAAAAATAAGTTACTTTAGCTTACCTATTATAATTTGGCGACAATTAGTTGGGAAACTTTTGAATAAGACAGAAAATGAATGTAGAGCGCTAGGTAATTTCTTTGATGAAGAAGTAATGCTGCCTGGTTTTATTGAATCAAATAATGGTGCATTACTTTTTTCTCTGTATCTTGCCAAATCCATATTTTTATATTTATTTGAAAATTACGCAGAAGCAGTTAGTTATATAAAGCTAGCCGAGCAATATTCTGGTTATTTGGCAGGTCTATTACATACAAGCGAACAAAATTTTTACTATTCTATGATTCTACTTGCACAATGTTCAATTGTCGGAGAAATTGATAGAGAAATCAACCTAAAACAAGTGGAAGAAAACCAAATTAAATTAAAAAAATGGTCGTTATATGCTCCCATGAATTACGAACACAAATATTATTTAGTAGAAGCAGAAAAGGCTAAAATTTTAGGGCATATACTGCCAACAATGGAATATTACGATCTAGCAATTCAAGGAGCCAAAGAGCAAGGTTATATTCACGAAGAAGCACTAGCGAATGAAAAAGCAGCAGAATTTTATCGCAGTCTTGGAAGAGAAAAAATAGCTCAAACATATTTAGGAGAGTCTTACTATTGCTATGTTCGTTGGGGAGCAATAGCAAAAGTTAAAGATTTGGAATCAAAATACCCGCAATTACTCTCTTTAACCTCTAATGAAACTTCTAGTCGAGAACTAACTGTTACGACAAGTTCTTCAAGTATAGCAACTAAAGCAGATGTTTTAGACTTGGGAACTATTATCAAAGCATCCCAAGCTCTTGCGGGCGAAATTGTACTTGATAAGTTTTTGGAGAAATTACTAAAAGTTTTAATGGAAAATGCTGGCGCTCAAACTAGCTGCCTTGTTTTAGAAACCGATGGTATTTTAACTCTCAAAGCGACTGGTACTGTAGAAAAAGAAAAAATAACTTTGTGGCCATCGACATCTATAGATAATAGCCCAAGTTTACCAGTTTCTTTGATAAATTACGTAGCCAGAACTAAAGAGAATATTGTTTTAAATAATGCCTCAAAAGAGGGAATATTTGTCAAAGATTCGTATATCATTAAGGCTAAAGTTAAATCCATTTTATGTGCTCCAGTTATTAATCAAAATAAACTCATTGGCATAATTTATTTGGAGAATAATTTAACTGTTGGGGCATTTACATCGGCTCGTTTAGAAATTGTTAAAATTCTTTCTACACAAATAGTTATTTCTTTAGAAAATGCTTTGCTTTATAAAAATTTAGAAGAATACAGCCGCACGCTAGAAGAAAAGGTGGAAGAACGCACATTTGAACTCAGCGACAAAAATGATAAATTAAAAGACCAAGCAATTAAATTACAAAAAGCTTTGGATGAACTAAGGCAAGCTCAAGCACAAATTATTCAAACTGAAAAAATGTCTAGTTTGGGACAATTAGTTGCTGGTGTTGCTCACGAAATTAACAATCCGGTGAACTTTATTTATGGTAATTTAAACCACGCTAAGGAATATAGCGAACAATTATTACATTTAATCGAGCTCTACCAACACAGCAATCATAGTCCTCAATCAGAAATTCAAAATTATATTGAAGAAATTGAGTTGGAATACTTATTGGAAGATTTACCTAAATTGTTTTCTTCAATGCAACTGGGAGCAACCCGTATTCGCGAAATCGTTTTGTCACTCAGAAATTTTTCCCGTTTAGATGAAGCAGATATGAAATCAGTAGATATACATGAGGGTATTGAAAGTACGCTGCTAATTTTGCAAAACCGTTTGAATAAAAAGGCGGTTCATTCAGCGATTCAGGTAATTAAAAACTATGGAAAACTGCCATTAGTAGAGTGTTACCCAGGTCAATTAAACCAAGTATTTATGAACATTATTACTAATGCGATCGATGCGTTAGAAGAGCGCCCTCGGTCACAAACACAAATTAAGAAAAACTCTAATACGATTATTATCGTGACTGAAGTAATAGATTGCGATTGGATAAGAATACGGATTGCTGACAATGGAACTGGCGTAACAGAAGAAGTGCGTACTAAACTATTTGACCCATTCTTCACAACCAAACCCGTTGGTTCGGGAACGGGTTTGGGGTTGTCTATTAGTTATCAAATTGTGGTTGAAAAACATGGCGGACAACTGAACTGCGTTTCAGCACCAGGTCAAGGTGCGGAGTTCATAATTGAGATTCCCGTAACTCAGCAAAATCGCCCAAAGTCAAGCTTTCGAGTGTAGATTTTATTTTGTTGATTCTGAAGGTAGTAAATAATTTTGGCTCCTCCTAAATTTGTGATTTTTTTTCAATTTGGAGTAACCTATATTTAGTAGCAGTGATGCCAAAAATAGCGGACAGAAGAGTAAGCTTTAAACTTAGCTCGAACCTGTCAAGCTTTTCGCTAAACACAAAGGCTTTTAGTTGAGCATTGCTTCAGAGTGAAAGTTCTAGATAATCGCTTACAATCAGTCACTTAGTATAATTACTTAGAGGAAGCATCAAATGTCCGATCATTTGAAAGGTGGAGCTATTCATCAACTGTTTGAATCTCAAGTGGAGCGTACACCGGATGCTGTGGCGGTGGTGTTTGAAGGACAAAAATTAACTTACCGAGAATTGAATGTAAAAGCGAATCAGTTAGCG
The DNA here is from genome assembly GCF_036701875.1 of Microcoleus sp. MON1_C5. Taxonomy (NCBI): domain Bacteria; kingdom Bacillati; phylum Cyanobacteriota; class Cyanophyceae; order Oscillatoriales; family Microcoleaceae; genus Microcoleus; species Microcoleus sp. MON1_C5. The sequence continues at coordinate 12,063 of NZ_JAUBRN010000054.1, forward strand.
AATTACCTGCGCTCGCTCGGAGTAAGGCCAGAAGTGTTAGTAGGCATCTGCGTCGAACGTTCCTTTGATACGATCGTGGGAATCTTGGGCGTATTCAAAGCTGGCGGCGCTTACGTCCCCATAGACCCTGCCTATCCATCTGAGCGCATCGCTTATATACTAGATGATTCACAACCACCAGTTCTATTAACTCAGAAACAACTGATTGCCTCGTTACCAGAACATCAAGCACGGGTAGTTTGTGTAGATTCTGATTGGAAAAAAATCTCTGTGATGCCCGAAATTCCTCCCATCAGTGATGTGGTACCAGAGAACTTAGCTTATGTAATCTATACCTCCGGCTCAACCGGAAATCCCAAAGGAGTTCTCATTGCTCACCGAGGATTGTGCAATCTAGCGCTGGCACAAATCAAACTGTTTGATGTGCACCCCGATAGTCGCGTTCTCCAATTTGCCTCCTTGAGCTTTGACGCTTCTATTTGGGAAATTGTCATGGCTCTGTGTTCCGGAGCGCGGCTTTACCTGGGAACGCGAGAGTCGCTGCAACCGGGACAACCTTTACTGCGACTATTGCAAGAGCAGGGGATTACCCATCTTACTCTCGTGCCATCAGCACTTAGTGCTCTGCCGAGTGAGGAGTTGCCAGCGTTGCAGAATATCATCGTCGCGGGAGAACCATGTCCAACAAATTTGGTTGCTCAATGGGCTAAGGGACGGCGGTTCTTTAATGCTTACGGGCCTACTGAGTCTACTGTCTGCGCTACAGTCGCACAATGCTTTGAAAGCATGGACGTGCTGCCAATTGGTCTTGCGATCGATAATACTCAAATCTATATTCTCGATCGCCATAAACAGCCTGTTTCTGTAGGCATTCTTGGAGAACTCCACATTGCTGGTGTGGGACTAGCAAGAGGCTACCTCAACCTTCCCGAAACTACTCAAGAGAAATTTATTCCCAATCCCTTTAGCAATGAACCAGGTTCGCGCCTATACAAAACTGGTGATTTAGCTCGCTACTTACCAGACGGTAATATTGAATTTGTAGGGCGGCTCGATCATCAAGTAAAAATTCGCGGATTCCGAATAGAATTAGCAGAAATTGAAGCATCACTGCGACAACATCCTGACGTGCAGGAAGCCGTTGCGATCGCACGCGAAGACGTACCGGGCGACAAGCGTTTAGTCGCCTACATCGTCTCTAATCTCATCCCGGAACGGATACCTTATCAAAGTCCTTGCCTAGTTGAATTTGATGGGAGTCGTACTATCGAAGTAAGCACCGAAGACATTTCAATAGGTGGGATTAGCTTAGTAGGAATAACAGAAATTTTAGAGCTAGGTAGTCGCGTTCGCCTGCACTTACAACCACCAGGAAATTCTCAATTATTGTGGGTAGAAGGTAAAATAGTATGGCAAGAAGAACAGCGAATTGGGATTCAGTTTGAGCTAACGTCAACCCAGCCAACTACCATCCAAGCTAGCGTTGATTATCTCCTGGAAAAACAGAAATATTTGAAAGTTTTGCAACGCACTGTTAGCCGTAACCTCCGCAGCTTCTTGAAACAGAAGTTGCCCGAATATATGGTGCCTTCTCACTTTGTCATCCTGAAAGAGTTACCGCTAACTCCCAACGGAAAACTGGATCGCAAAGCGCTACCTACACCTAGAAAAATCATAGATAAACAGCCAAATAACAATATTGAATTGGTTAGCGAAAGTGGAGGAAATCCCGAGGTTTTGGAATTGGAACGAGAGCTGGACTTAATGCATTTTGTTCCTCCTGGTACTCCGGTTGAAGAAGTGCTAGCAAGAATTTGGGCGGAAATTTTAGGATTAGAGCGAGTTGGGATTCATGACAATTTTTGGGAATGCGGAGGACACTCGTTACTAGCTGCTCAAGCTATTTCTCGCATCCGCAATACGCTTGAAATAGAATTGTCTCTGCGTTCTTTGTTTGAAGCACCCACCATAGCCGAATTAGCCCAGCAAATAGAAACAGAACTTCAAACAAACTCAAGGTTACAACTTTCTCCAATCGAAGTGATTTCTCGCAACCAGAATTTGCCTCTCTCTTTTGGCGAACAACAGTTGTGGTTTTTGGCACAAGTGGAACCGGGTAATCCTTTTTATAACGAACACTTTACGATTTACTTACCTGGTTCCCTCAACCAGTTAGCGTTAGAACAAAGTTTCAACCAAATTATCGAGCGCCACGAAATTCTGCGAACCAACTTTTCTGTCGTTGATGGGCAACCAATTCGGATCGTTCAGCCAAGTTGTGATTTACCTCTACCATTAATTAATCTTCAAGAAATAGCGTCAGAAAGCGATCGCGAAACAGAAGCTTTGCGGTTGGTAACAGAAAAGGCACGGCAACCTTTTAATCTTACCTCTGATTTGTTGCTACGAACTACGCTAATTCAACTCAGCGAGACGGATTACAGACTATATATAACCGTACATCACATTATTTTAGATGCGGTTTCTATATACAGCGTACTATTTCCCGAACTGGTAGCACTCTACGAAGCTATTTGCGATCGCAAACCCTCCTCCCTGCCAGAATTAACCGTTCAGTATGCCGACTTTGCCTACTGGCAGCGGCAACAACTACAAGTAGAATTACTGAAGCCACAGCTAGCTTACTGGAAACAGCAATTAGCAGATTTGCCCCCGCTACATTTGCCCACCGATAATCCACGACCGCCAGTTCAAAGGTTTCGAGGTGCAATGCAAACTCTGGCACTCTCGAAGGGTTTAACTGAGGCTTTGAAAGCTTTTTCCCTTCAGGAAAATGTCACTTTATTTATGACATTAATGGCGGCATTCAAAATTTTGCTTTACCGCTATTCAGGACAAGAAGATATTCCCGTCGCCACTGTTATTGGTGGGCGAAATCGATCGGAGATTGAAAGATTGATTGGGTACTTTCTTAATACGCTGATTCTGCGTACTGACCTTTCTGGTTTTCCCAGTTTCCGAGAGTTACTTTCCAGGGAACGAGAAGTAGCTTTAGGAGCTTATACTTACCAAGACTTGCCATTTGAAAAACTGGTGGAAGAACTTCAACCAGAAAGAAAGTTGGGTCAAAACCCGTTATTTCAGGTGATGTTTATTTTAGAACCGCCGCTCGTAACTTTGGATTCTAAGGATTGGCAAGTCAGCCAGATGGACATTCATATCGGTACATCGAAGTGTGATTTGTTTCTCCAACTAGAAGAAAAAACGGAAGGAATTATCGGGCGTTTTGAGTACGATACAGACTTATTTGATGCTGCTACTATTTCCCGGATGGTTGGACATTTTATCACTTTGTTGGAAAGTATGGTTGCCAACCCAGACCAGTCCATCTTGAAGTTGTCTTTGTTAACAATTAGCGAACGGCAACAGTTAATAAATTACAATGCTACGGAGGCCAATTATTCGTCAGATAAGTGCATTCACCAGTTATTTGAAGATCGAGTAGAGCAAAATCCCGATGCGGTAGCAGTAATATTTGAAGGGCAACAACTCACCTATCAGGAGTTGAATCAAAGGGCAAATCAATTAGCGCATCATTTACGATCGCTAGGAGTTGTACGAGATGCAGTAGTTGGTATCTGTGTAGAACGATCGCTGGAAATGGCGATCGGACTTTTGGGTATCCTAAAAGCAGGTGCGGCTTACTTACCTCTCGACCCGGCTTATCCGCAAGAACGGATAGCTTATATGCTGGAAAATGCCGGAGTTCCAGTAGTGCTAACTCAGGCAAGTTTATTGCCGCCACTGTTAGAGTATGGGATACCAGCGATCTGTTTAGATCGGGGCTGGAAATCGATCGCCCAACGCTCGCAAGATAACCCCACGACAGCCGTATTACCCGACCATTTAGCTTACGTTATCTATACATCAGGTTCGACAGGCAAACCAAAAGGGGTAGCAATGAGTCACCGTCCCCTGGTGAATCTGATCGATTGGCAATTACAAAATTTCGCTTTTCCTGCTACTAAAACCCTCCAATTTGCCCCCATCAGTTTCGATGTTTCTTTTCAGGAATGTTTTTCCAGTTGGTGTTCTGGCGGCACTTTGGTGTTAATTTCAGACATTACTCGCAAAGATGCAGTAGCTTTATTGCAACTTCTCCAAAATGAAGCGATCGAACGTTTGTTCCTTCCTTTTATTGCGCTTCAGCATCTAGCTGAGGTTGCTGAGGAGCGAGGAATCGTACCTAATAGTTTGCGAGAAATTATTACTGCTGGCGAACAGTTACAAATTAGTCGAGCGATCGTCAATTGGTTTAGTCAGCTAAAAGATGGCACTTTGCACAATCAATATGGCCCTTCCGAAAGTCATGTCGTAACGGCATTTACTCTTACTGGTTCACCTGAAAATTGGCCTAAATTGCCCTCGATCGGTCGTCCTATTGCCAACGCCCAAATCCACATCCTCGATTCGCAATTACAACCAGTACCTATTGGTATTCCTGGAGAACTTTACATCGGCGGTGTTAGTTTAGCCAATGGTTATATCAACCGACCAGATTTAACATCCCAACGGTTTATTGAAAACCCATTCTTAAATAGTGATGAGTTCTTAGTTTTTAGTTCTGAATTAAAAGAAAACTCAAGACTCAAAACTCAAAACTCAAAACTGTACAAAACCAGCGATCTTGCCCGCTATTTACCAGATGGTAACATCGAGTATATGGGTCGAATTGACGACCAAGTAAAAATTCGCGGTTTTCGGATTGAGTTAGGAGAGATCGAAACTGCTTTGGTACAACACCCAAACGTAGCAGAAGCTGTTGTGATAGTTAGGGAAGATATACCAGGCGACAAGCGTTTAGTTGCTTATGTAGTTGCCTCTAAAGAGTTAGCATCTTCTGCTAACGAATTGCGGCACTTTTTGCAAGAAAAGTTGCCTGAATACATGATTCCTAACGCTTTTGTATTTTTACAAGCACTGCCATTAACTCCTTCGGGAAAAGTAAATCGCCGAATTTTACCAGCGCCAGAAGGAAATCGAGAAGAACTACAAACAGCATTCATTGCGCCTCGTACTCCTGTGGAAGAAAAGTTAGCTGAAATCTGGAAAAAGATTCTGGGTATCGATCGAGTTGGCATTTACGATAGCTTTTTCGATTTGGGCGGGCATTCTTTAAAAGTTACTCAGTTAATGTTTAAAGTGAGAGATGCTTTTCAGGTAGAAGTATCGCTGCGACAATTTTTTGAAGTACCGACCATTGCGGGAACTGCGGATGCGATCGCTCTCGCTAGTCGCCCAGATTTCAATTCTACATCACCACAAAAAGAAACTATCGATCTAAACGCGGAAGCAATTCTAGATTCTACAATCTCTGCTGAAAATATTACTTTTGAATGGAGTAAAAAACCCTCTCACATCTTATTAACAGGAGCAACCGGATTTCTTGGTACTCACTTACTTAATGACTTACTAAACCAAACGCAGGCAAATATTTATTGCCTGGTAAGAGCATCCAACCTCGAACAAGGCAGTGAAAAAATCCAAACAAGTCTAGAACGCTACTTACTTTATAACCAACCTATCAGCAACCGGATCATCCCAGTTTTAGGAGATTTATCTCAACCATTCTTAGGACTTACATCAGATGAATTTCGTTCACTGGCAAGCAAAATAGATGTAATTTACCACAATGGTGCATCAACAAATCTAATTTATCCATACTCTGCATTAAAAGCGGTAAACGTTCTCAGTACGCAGGAAGTTTTGAGATTAGCCTGCATTATCAAAGTAAAACCCGTGCATTTCGTTTCTACCATTGGCGTATTTTCCTCGGATACTTACGAGCAAAATACAATAGTTAGAGAACAAGACGAACTACCTGATAGTGAAAGTCTTTCTGAAGGTTACGATCAAAGTAAATGGGTAGCTGAAAAATTAGTTATGACTGCCTATTCAAGAGGGCTACCCGTTTATATTTATAGACCGGGATTTATCTCAGGAGACAGCCAAACGGGTATTTGCAATACTGCCGATCTGCTCCGCAGAATGCTTAAAGGCTGCATTCAAATGGGAAAAACACCTGATTTAGACATCATGGTAGACATGACTCCTGTGGATTATGTTAGCCAAGCGATCGTTCATTTATCCAAACAAAAAGAATTAGTCGGGAAAGCTTTCCATTTAGTTAACCCTCACCCCATTCCTTGGAATCAGCTTTTCGATTTCATTCGCTCTCTTGGCTACTCACTCGAACGCATTCCTCATAAACAATGGAACTTTGAGTTATTAAAATTGGTTGAAAATTCAACAGAAAATGCTTTGCATCCACTGGTCAGCCTTTTCTCTGATGAAGCCGTATCTTTACAGACAATCAAAATTCTAAGTATTTGCTTTGATTCTCAAAAGGCGATCGATGGTTTAGTTGGTAGCTGCATTAGCTGTCCACCAGTAGATGAAAGATTGTTAAATACTTACTTCTCGTACTTACTGAAGTTTTGACTAACCGCGCCTTATACCAATTCTCTAAATGCCGACTACAGATAACGCCTCCAATATATATGCTCTTCCAAGAATTATAGATATTGTCTACTTATTTTGACGAACAGTAGAAACTAAAACTAGAAAACTTAGCGTGGGAAAAAATTCCGAGTTTTGATTTTTCAAAAATGCCATATCAGATGAGTCAACGTGAGTTCAATGGAAAATTTAAGTGTATTGGGTGGTCACAAATCACACAAAAATACCACAACTAGGGACGAAAGGGAAAGCCTAAATTCCTACTCTCTTGCTCTCTTGACGAGACGAACTCAGCTTTTCAGGTTTAACGTTTATCATAAAAGTCTACTTCATTAAAAATAGTAAACTGGTTGTTCAATCTCATACAATGATGGTTGATTTGGTTGATAAGTATAAGCAATCATTCCGGCTACTAAATTCACCATAAAATTAGCTACTTTTCGATGTCTTGTATGTTCAATTTGACATAAGTTTTTTAATTGGTCATTCACGGACTCAATTATCCCTCTTCTTCTTAGCTTCATTTTTTTCATTTTTTCTGACAACAACATCACCCAATACTTCTCGGTTAAGCTCTAAGCGGTGTTGAGAATCGAGAAATGAAGATGCTGTTGCCATTGGTAACAAGTTAAGGCTGCATGGCAGTTGTCAAGAGGATTTCAGTAGAAGCTTTAAAGAAAAATTCGTCAGTGTTACGCTGTCGCTCGGGGAAAGGGGCGACAATTAACTTAACATTGGGTTTTCGTTGTCGTTTAACAATACCTAAATCTTGATTTTCAGGTGCCGTGAAATATGAGATCGGGTCAGTTGCCTTACCTTTTTGATGGGCTACGTAAAAATGGTAAAGACTGCGGTCAATCATTTCTAATGAGATGGCATCTATTGATCAAGAGAGTTGGTCAGCAACAGTATTACCTAAATCGACCAAGACAGCATAAAACAGGCAAGTACCCCAAATTTGTAACTGAATACGGTTGAGAGAACCCGTCCACAAATAACTTAATCCCCAGAGTCTTTTAACGGTATTAAAGGCTTCTTCAATGCGCCACCGCCTGCGATATAAATCTGCCACAACGTAGGGAGGTAATATCTTAGGGTCAAGTACACTTCTTAAATAAGAATGCCAGGTTTTACCCGAACGAACCTCACTCAGACGTAAGGTGATATATGGAGTTTTTGTGGTTCCTGACCCCAGACGAATTAGGCTATCTCGGAGGTCGTAACTCTGGGTGAATACTTGTTCGTATTTAATTGATGCTCCTTTTTTTAACCGAGTAATAAGCGTGAATATCTCGTTCAATTAATTTCAGCCAAAAGCTAAAATGATAGAATCCCCTATCCAGCAAGAGTAAAGTTTTGCCTTCAACCAATTGCAGAATATTTTCTTCTAACTTCACATCAAAAGCTTTGGGATTTTCCAGAAACCAAATTTCGACAGGCAGCCGGGTCATTAAATCTATAACTGTTGCCATTTTCCCGGCCAACTGCCCTTTTGGCAAATCTTCCCGGCTTTTGAGCTTGCAAAATAATGCTTCGAGCGTTGAGCTATCTACTATCCAAACTCGTGAAAACTTCCGCAAGGCAAGTTGAATGCTTTCTGGTAGGGGTCGTTGATTTCTCTGGTGCCAAGATGTTCTTAAACTCGGTAATAAATTTTTGAATACTCCCTCAAATAATTGAGCTGGAAAACTTAAAACTCTCGCTCGACATTGCTTGTTGAGTAACAGTCGTGGGTCGGCACCACAAAAAACCTTCACGCTGCCAGCATTCTTGTGAGTTCTGTCACTCCCGCCACGTCTCGCCACAGTAAAGTTAATACCGCTGCTACCATCAACGGTAGGTTAAGAATTATAAGCGAATAAACCCAGTTGACGGTAGTAATTTTCTTGTGATGTCATGGCTGGTGTAAGTAATGCCGATAGTTGCGAGGCAATCACCTCGTCTTCCACCATCGGTCTGGTGGTTTTTTTGGCATGGTCACGGTTGGTTTTTTGACTCTTAGCCCTATTTACTGACCTACACAATTGCTCAATTTTTTGTCAATTCTATCGTTTGATAATACCAACGCCCGCAACTATCATGCGGGCCCGCAACTACGATCGATCGCCCGCAACGCCAGTCGAGCACACGACTTATTAATAATGATAATCGCTGTCGCTGGGAGAGTCCGCCGTATGCAGACTCTCCCACCTTTACCCCCTTGTTTGATTATCATTATTATTCAATTATCTTTCTACACAAAGGAGTATTGACAAAATCTAGTCCCTTCTAAGTTGTTACCAATGGTATCGGCAGGGAGCATCATTGGCTATCGACTTTCCCCTCAATGATTTGCTGAACCTGCGGCGACACGTTTGACAAGAAATTCAGCCCAGTCTCCCGCTCTACAAGATCCACCGAAACTCGAAAACTTTTCCATCCAGAACCTTTGACGCTGCTATCGTTGGGCATCATCACGGCGATAGCCCTGGTGTTTGATGTGATTCCCTGCATTCCCAATCCTTGTCTGTCGAGCACCACGATAACTTTCCAATTCTTAGCCGGCACTGCAATCTTTTCTTTTTTACCGATGCTGCCCTTCCTCCCCACGGGCCCCGCCGGAGATGTAAAGTTCTTTGCCCTGCTGCACCAATTCTCGGCAATACTCTTCTAAGTCACCCCACACGCCTCTGTTAACTTCAGGCACTTGGGGCATCATATTGGTCATCAGGAAAGTGCTGCTGTTATCCGCTTCATTGGGGGTGCGATCGGCACTGGGTGCAATGTGTCCTCGGTCGTAGCCGCTTCCCGTGTAATCGTTGGGGCGGACTTTGTACCAAGCATCCGGCAGGGCATCGTCGGGGCGGAAGTTGTCTTGGCGATCGGCTGTTCCCATCCAAGAGCGGTTCAGTTGCCACGAAACCCAATTGGCGGTCTTAGTTTTGCTGTTGTAGCTCATCACGTACTGTGGCTTTACCATCAGGTAGTTGTCGGTGCTGGCAACACAGGGAGCTGCATTGCTGGGATTGCCCAGGAGTAAGTTGCGGTTATTGATGGCGCTCGCTGATTGGTTCTCTGGTGCCTGGTTTGGGTGGCTGCACCCTTGGTTTCTCGCGACCAATTTGAGGAAGTCGAGACGGTGGCGATGGCGCAGTTAGATTGCAGCCGCTAAAAATCCCTACCAACACTCTTGGCGATCGTCCCCCGTGGCCACAATTTCCTCACTGTCAGACTCCTATTTTCATTGTTTATCCCGCCCATGATTACAAAGGGCGCACCGTTTCCACAATTGGGAAAGAAAAGCGCCTCAATACTCGATTTGCCGATCGCAGCGGCGAACAATTTATCAAGATTATGAGCCATCTGGGTTTGAGCTATCCCAAGAAGATGAACGAAGCCGTACCTGTCAATGAATACTGTGGCGATTTCATCCCCGAAGCGAGTCTAAATAATGGCACGAGTGCGGCGATCGATGGCGATCGCGAAAAAGTCGAACTGACGCTATGGACCAATACTGAAATCTATGAGGATTACTTAGCCAGGTACATTTAGGGGAAGCAGGGGCTAGGGAAAGCAGGGGCTAGGGGGTAGGGGAAGAAGGCAAGAAGGGAATAGTATCAGCTTTCACGAAATCAGAACCTCCTAGGTAGCCCTGGCGGTTGTTATATCTAGTTGACAAAAATAAAGATTATTTATGTCCAGCTACTTATTTGCTGGATTTTTAGGAAAAACGCTTGATTGAAAACATCAGCTATGTCATAATTCTAAAAATTAAATACAAAATCTCTATCGGTTTACCGTATTTTACGGACTTTGTACCACCTTTCCTCTGGCTGAAAGCCACATTTTAAGTTTTTTAGGATTTATAGCAACCGCCAAGGTGGCTAGAAGATTCTAAATTACTGAAACCCTTAATTCTATTCGCTTCTTCCCCTAGTCCCTAGTCCCTAGCCCCTAGCCCCTAGCCCCTAAGCCCTTCTTCAGGAGATTTATGGTTATGAATTTGAGATTTTTTCGGGGAATCTGGAAAAGATCCCTCAAGCCCTCTGTTTTGGTAATAGTGGCGATCGCAACCTTGGTGGGAGTTTCACTCTTCTCGATTTCACCGCTAACTGCAACACCCAGCGCCCAAATTAAATTTGTTTCTCCCAATTGGGTAACAGCCAACGCAAAAGATCCAAATTTGCGAATTTTGGATGTGCGAAATGCGCCTCTGGAGTATATTGGAGGCCATGTTCCAAACGCAGTACACATTGCAGATACTGCGTTTCGTGGCCCAGACGGATTTTTGCCCGTGCAGTATTGGGATACCCAGAAATTAGCTTCGATCTTTTCTCGATCTGGTGTTAGCAGTAACAGTCGCGTTCTCGTTTATTCCGATGCACGAGATATCTTGGGAGCTACAATGGTTGCTTATTTACTAGAGCGATCGGGAGTAAAAGATATTGCAGTTTTAGATGGGGGATATACAGGATACAAAGCCTCTGGGCAACCTGTTGTTAAGGAATATCCCAAATACAAGTTTACACAGTTTGCGGTTCAAGATAATCCCTCAATTCGCGTTAACCTTCAACAGGTTGGAGAATTAATTGGTAAACCAGGTGTTGTTTTTATCGATCCTAGACCAGGTGATTTATTCCGAGGTGAGAAAGATATCTGGGTACGCAATGGGCACATTCCTGGTGCGAAAAATATTCCCTGGCCTGCGTTTACGGAAGCCGAGAACTCTCAGGAGGCTCTCAAAAATCCTCATCAGTTGAAGTCACTGGATGGAATTCGGCAAATCCTGGCGGACAAGAAGATTAAGCCTTCAGATGATGTGATTGTGTCATGCAGCACTGGGCGTGAAGCAACATTACAATATGTCGTGCTAAAACATCTTTTGGGATATCCTAAAGTTCGGCTCTACGAAGGTTCTTGGACAGAGTACAGTACGTCTAATTTGCCAGTTGAAACGGGACCGGAAAAAGTTTAGTTGTTTGGTGCTAAAAGGTATGAAAGTTTTGATTTCATCACTTGTTGTTTTGGCTACTCTAACAGTAATATTTGGGTGTAATTTGGTACATCTAAGTCAACCTGCTTTAGGCAGTTGCGATCCGCCACCCGAACAACCGAAGAACCCACCTAAGAAGTAGTAAAAATGAGTTCATCAATTTCTGGTGAGCCGTTTTTGGCTCCTTTTCGATCCCATCGCTTGATAATTGCGATCGCCTTAGCACTTTTTACTGTTGGGACAATTACACTGAATCGTTATGGTTGGCAGCAAAGCCTATTGTTCTTGATTGGTGGGTTGCTGGGCTTAACGCTTTACCATTCTAGCTTTGGCTTTGCCAGTGCTTACCGCAAGTTACTTGTGCATAGGGACGCGCGGGGAGCGATCGCACAAATTATCATGCTGGCGATCGCTACTGTTCTGTTTGCGCCGACTCTGGCAGCCGGAACAGTATTTGGGCAGCCGGTGCGGGGTGCTGTTGCGCCTGTAGGCGTTCAAGGGGCGATCGGTGCCTTCCTGTTTGGAATTGGGATGCAGCTTGGGGGAGCCTGCGGCTGTGGCACTTTGTATACCGTTGGTTCCGGTAGTCTCACTCTGCTGATGACGCTGGTGACATTTTGCATTGGAGCATTTGCAGCCAGCTTAACCCGACAGCTTTGGGTGAATTTGCCTGCTTTGCCGGCGATTTCTTTGGCAGATAATCTTGGCTGGTTTTGGGCAGTGGTTTTGCAACTGACAATTTTCGCTGCTTTGTTTGTTGCACTCGGGCGCATTTTCCCTTCTGCAAAAGCTCTTTCTTCTCCTCCCCTAACTTCTTCCCCTCCGCTTTTCCCCTCCTCGCTAACTCAGCTAATTTACGGCCCTTGGTCGCTACTCACAGGTGCGATCGCGCTGTCACTGCTCAACTGGCTGACGCTGATCCTGTCTGGGCAACCCTGGCGGATTACCTGGGGCTTTGCGCTGTGGGCGGCTGAGATTGCATCGTTTTTGGGGTGGGACTCTACCAACAGCCCCTTTTGGAAGACTGCCAACGCTCAGGCTGCCCTCACAAATGGCGTGTTTGCAGATGTCAGTTCGGTGATGAATGGTGGAATCGTTCTAGGAGCACTGCTAGCGGCAGGGTTAGCAGGGCGATGGGTTCCAACTTTTGGGCCTTCCAAACAGATTATGGCGGCGGCGATATTAGGTGGCTTACTGATGGGCTACAGTGCATTTCTTGCCTATGGTTGCAATGTGAGTGGTTTCTTTGGAGCGATCGCGTCTACCAGTTTGCACGGCTGGGTGTGGATTGTGGCTGCACTTCTGGGAACTGCGATCGGGGTGCGGTTACGACCTTTGTTTCGGCTACCCAATTAGCGTAAGGGAACTTATAGAACCCATATGGTTTCCCTTCAACTACTGATCCTGATTACAGTTTTTTTAGCGACCAGCACGATCAGCGTGATTACAGGCAGCACCTCCTTAATTACGGTGCCTGTAATGTTGCAGATGGGCATTGCACCGCGCACGGCTTTAGCCACTAATATGCTGGCACTCACGTTTATGAGTATTGGTGCAACGTTACCGTTTCTGAAGCAACAGACGATTAATCTAAGACGCTTGCCTCTCTTGATTGGGCTGACTCTGATTGGCTCAATTCTAGGAGCAGGATTAGTCCTGGTAATACCGTCAAAGTCCTTACCGCAGATTGTTTCGGCTGCCATGATTGCGGTTGCTGTTTTCTCGATCGCGAATCATCGAGGTGGCGTTCTTCCGGCAGCCGATCGCCCATCACGGGCAGCCCAATTACTCGGTTATGTGGCAACGTTTGGGCTGGGTATCTATGGTGGTTTTTTCAGTGGCGGGTACGTCACCTTGCTAACGGCTGCCTATGTGGCGCTCTTTCGGATGACTTTTGTGGAAGCGATCGCTACAACCAAGCTGGTGAATATCTTTTCCTCGCTCGTTGCAACGGGGGTTTTCACAGCGGCTGGCATCGTTGATTATCGATTGGGCATCATCTTAGGTATTGCCATGTTTATTGGGGGCATCATCGGCTCACAGGTGGCTCTCAAACTTAGCAATCGCTGGTTACGTCGGATTTTTTTGGCGACTGTTGTAATCCTCGCCGTCAAAACCATGATGGGATAGAAAATTCCTAGTCTTCGCTCTCACGGTCGTGAGTTTCATAGACCTGTTGGCTAAAAAGCTCAAAATCCGACTCACAGGCAGTGAGCGCCTCCAAAGCCGTGGAGTAGCCAGGAGCTGCAATAGGAGAAAACATTCAGCATGGATGGTGTATTAGGACTGGAGATCATTGAAGTTGTGGAGCAGGCAGCGATCGCATAGATCCCAAATGGGTTCTATATAGCCGAAGGAAGAAGGAACAAGGAAGAAGGAAGAAGGAAGAAGGAAGAAGGAAGAGGCAATAATGGCAAGGGTTTCAGCGATCAATATAGTCCTAACTGCCAAGAAGGTTGCTATAGCAACCTTCTTGGCAGTTAGGACGTTCTGACTTCCACCAAACTCGCTGATTCTATTCCCATCTTCCCCATCTTCCCCATCTTCCCCATCTTCCCCATCTTCCCCCTCTCCCCCATCTCCCCCATCTTCCCCCTAGCCCCTTCTTCATTTCTAACTTCTTGATTGTCACCATTGATCTTGAGTGTGCATTGCTGTAAGATAAATCAAATACTACGGTAAACCGATTGACTTAACGTATATATCACGGAAGTCCTAATTAAGCGAGACATTCACCAAGGAGTCGAGGAGACGAATCATGAGCAAGTGGTTTGCCATTGCCAGACGTAGGTTACTGCTATTTTTTATTTCTGGGCTGTTTCTATCGCTATTAGTCAATGCCTGTAATTCTTCCTCTCCTGGAACTAATACTACAGCAGCATCCCCAGGCTCATCTCCTACGGCAGTTCCTACGGTAGTACGTTTAGATTATGCCTACTACAATCCTGTCAGTCTCGTACTCAAAGAGAAAGGCTGGCTAGAAGAAGACTTAGCCAAAGCCAATATCAAAGTGGAATGGGTGCTCAGTCAAGGTAGTAACAAGGCATTAGAGTTTCTCAATGGCAGCAGCATTGACTTTGGCTCGACTTCTGGTGCTTCCGCACTGATTGCAAAAGCCAATGGTAATCCCATCAAGTCTATTTACGTTTACTCGAAGCCCGAATGGACAGCATTAGTAACTACGGCGAATTCTTCCATTCAAAAAGTCGCCGATCTAAAAGGCAAAAAAGTTGCAGCAACGCGCGGAACAGATCCGTTTATTTTCTTGTTGCGTGCCTTGGATCAAGTCGGCTTGACTACCAAAGATGTGGAAATTGTGCCTTTGCCCCACGCTGACGGTAAAGCTGCCCTTGAGAAAGGCGATGTCGATGCCTGGGCTGGTCTCGATCCATTTATGGCACAGACAGAAGTAGAAAAAGGCTCTAAACTCTTCTTCCGCGATCCCAAACTAATTAGTCAAGGCTTTTTGAATGTCCGCGAGGCATTTGCCAAACAATATCCTGAACAAGTTAGTCAAGTGCTAAACGCCTATGAGAAGGCAAGGAAATGGGCGATCGCAAATCCTAGTGAACTCAAGCAAGTGGTGATTAAAGCATCTAAGCTGACAGAATCGGTAGCAACTAAACAATTAGAGGAGCGAACCGATATATCAAGCTCATCGATTGGTGACGAACAAAAAGCCGTTATTAGTGCTGCTGGGGATGTCTTGAAAAAAAGCGGCGTGATCGAGAATTCCGTTGATGTCATTACAGTAGTTAACAATTTAATCGATCCGCAGTATGTGGCAAAGGTTGCCAAATCATAAGTAAAAAACATCTGCTGTGGATATACACCAACTCACCAAAGCAGATCAGAAAATTAAAAGTTAAAAATTGAAAATTGAAAATTTAAAAATAAATACATCATTTTTAATTTTGCATTTTTAAATTTTAATTCCGCTCCAAAGCAATCTAGGCATGACACCAAACACTAAGTTATGGAACAAAGACTTGCGATCGCACTCACAAGCGCACAAACAGGTAATATTTGGCAATTCCTCACTCGTCTGGGCAAAGCAAAGGGCTTGCTCTTGCCAGTCTTGCTCTTAATATTGTGGGAAACTCTGTCTAGGTTTGGCTTGGTTGCTCCTAACTTGTTACCTGCTCCGTCAACTATTGTCATAACAGTTTGGAAACTCGGTGCAGCAGGGGAACTATGGCAGCACATCAGCATTACACTCTATCGGGTTTTTGTTGGCTTCTTGATTGGTACATTCTTGGCCACTATTTTAGGAGGATTAACAGGCTATTCTTGCCTAATTCACGATTTACTCGACCCACTTTTGCAGTCACTCCGTAACATTCCTTCCCTCGCATGGGTGCCGCTATTCATCCTCTGGATGGGAATTCATGAGCCTTCTAAAATTGCTCTGATCGCCGTTGGAGTCTTTTTCCCCGTTTACTTAAATCTCATGAGCGGCATTCACAATGTCGATCGCAAATTGGTTGAGGTTGGCAAAATCTATAGACTTAATGATTGGCAGCTTATCAGTCGTGTGTTCTTGCCTGCGACTTTGCCTGCCTACATTGTCGGTTTGCGAAGTGGCTTGGGTTTGGGCTGGATGTTTGTCGTGGCGGCTGAATTAATGGGAGCCAGTCAGGGCTTAGGCTTCTTATTGATCGATGGGCAAGCAACTGGACGACCGGCCATCACCCTCGCTAGCATTCTCTTGTTTGCGATTTTCGGAAAAGTGACTGACTCGGTTATTAGCCTTGCATCGCATTGGCTACTCCATTGGCAGGATGTTTACGCTTCCAACCATTAGTTCAAAATATTAGTTTAAAGCATTCGTTCAAAGCGCCACTGAGGAAACATATATGCTACTTATCGAAGGACTACATAAACGATTTCAAAATGGCTTTGTCGGGTTAGAGTCTATTAATTTAGCTGTTAATCGTAGCGAGATTGTTAGTTTTATTGGTACGAGTGGTTGCGGCAAAAGTACACTTTTACGGCTCATTTCTGGATTAGATTTGCCAACTTATGGAGATGTGCGAATTGACAATATTCGCATTGACAAACCTCATCCCGAAATTGGTGTAATCTTTCAAGAACCTCGCCTGATGCCTTGGTTAACCGTCTGGGAAAATGTGCAGTTTGGTTTGCATCACTTACCGAGAGATGAACGCAAGGCACGGGCAAGTGATGCTCTAGTTAAGGTTGGATTACAAGATTTTGCTCGTTTGCTGCCGCGCCAACTATCAGGAGGAATGGCTCAACGGGTGGCGATCGCCCGTGCCCTAGTCACTAATCCTTCTATTTTGTTGCTAGATGAACCCTTTAGTGCTCTCGATTCCTTTACTAGAATGCAATTACAGGATCGTCTGTTAGAAATTTGGCAATCCGATCGCCAGACCATTATTCTTGTGACCCATGATGTTGAAGAAGCAGTGATTTTAAGCGAGCGCGCGATCGTCATGCGTGGCAACCCTGGGCGCATCCATCTTGAGCTAGATATCAATCTCCCCCGTCCCCGCAGGCGTACCGATCGCGATTTGCAATATTGGAAAGAAAAATTATTGAGAACCTTGGATTTATCCAATACGCCAACTGTTCCCTTAGAGGTTTAAATCTCCGGCTGAGATCGCAATTAATATCTAATCAAGAAGGAGGAGGTTTCATTTGTAACTTCTATAAATTTAAAGATGTAACAATTTCTATATTATAGCGAATAAAATTGTTGCCAAAACCCATCATTATCAAAGCAGCTATCTCAAAACCTAAATCCTAACTCAGCAAAAGTTGACTTAAATCATGACTACTAAACTACTCCCAAGCTACGATCCCACTCTCTTTCAAGGAGCCATTTCTTATTACCTGCAATATCGACCGCGCTACCCAAATACTCTTTACGATTTAATCTCACAGGAATTTCAATTAGATGGGCAAGGCAAGCTTCTCGATCTCGGCTGTGGGATTGGCTTGGTAGCGATCGCCTTACACGATCGATTTCAATCTGTTTTGGGTATCGATCCAGATCCAGAAATGCTCGAAGTTGCCAAGCAAGAAGCTAAACTGGCTCATGCTTCAAATATCGCTTGGGTAAGGGATTTAGCAGAAAATATTTCCCCGGCAATTGGTACATTTTCCCTTGTCACCATTGGTCGTGCTTTTCATTGGATGGATCAAGAACTGGTGCTACAGCGTAGCTACGATCTGCTCGATCGCACCAGTAACGCTAATAGGGGGATAGCGATTATTCAAACTGAAAAAGATATTTGGTCAAATGACTCTGTTTGGGCACAAAATGTGCTAGCTACGATCAAACGGTGGCTAGGAGAAGAGCGGCGTGTGGGATCGATTAGCGTTCCTTTGCTCTACAAGTCTGATTTAGAAGTTTTGGATCGATCGCCATTCGTTCGGATTAAGCGCCATAAGATTGACTTTCAAAAACACTGGACGATTGATAATTTTATTGGTTATCTCTACTCCACCGCTTACTGCCGTCGTGATTACTTTAATGGCGATACTTCCGTATTTGAGGCGGAAATTAAAGCAGCAATTCTCAGTGCAGAACCTTCAGGTCAGTTTGTTGAAGATGTACCTATTTCTGTTTACTTGGGTTTTAAGGACTGACCAACCTATAGGAATCCTAAATCATTTGTACCTCATTACTTCCATCGATTTTTGTATCATCAATATGAAAATATCCCTTGTAGACTCGCAAAGCACAACACAACAAGACAGCAAGCAAGATTATGTCGCGATAGCGAAATCACTTGCTCAAGAATTTGCTGATACTGCTATCGAACGAGATCGTGTTGGCGGTACGCCAAAGTATGAACGCGATCGCATTCGATCGAGCGGTTTGCTCAGTTTGATTATTCCTAAAGAATATGGCGGTATTGGCGAAACATGGATCGCTGCACTCCAAATTTCCCGCGAGTTGGCAAAGACTGATAGTTCTCTAGCCCATGTTTACTCCTATCACCATTTAGGGGTTGTTATCCCGCATCTTTTTGGCACGGAGGAGCGCAAGGCACAGTTCTACAAAGATACGGTGGCAAACAATTGGTTTTGGTGCAATGCTCTCAATCCCCTCGATCGCCGTGCGACTTTAACTCCTGATGGTACAGGCTTTTTACTGAACGGGACAAAAAGCTTCTGCTCTGGCTCGAAAGATTCTGATATCTTACCCATCACTGCGGTTCGTCAAGATACCTCCGAACTCACAACTATTGTAATTCCCACTCAAAGAGAGGGGATACAAATCCATGACGATTGGGATAATATGGGGCAACGTCAAACCGATAGCGGTAGTATTAGTTTCGATCAAGTGCGCGTTTATGACTCGGAAGTGTTTGGCGATCGCACCCGTGCTGATATTCCTTTCCGTACTTTACGAGCTTGCTTGACGCAAATAAATCTTGCCCATATTTATCTGGGTATTGCAGAAGGAGCATTTGCTGCTGCCAAAGACTATACTTGCACCCAAGGACGACCCTGGTTGACTTCTGATGTTCCTAGTGTGACCCAAGATCCCTACATTCTGAAACACTACGGGGAAATGTGGGTCGATCTGCAAGCGGTTAGCAGTTTGACGGATCGAGCCGCCGCCATTCTGCAAGCAGCTTGGGAAAAAGGCATAGATTTAACAACAGAAGAACGTGGAAAATGCGCGATCGCGATCGCAACGGCAAAGGTTGCTGCCACAAAAATAGGTTTAGATGTGACTACTCGCATTTTTGAAGTGATGGGGGCGCGTGCTACCACCAGTAAATATGGTTTCGATCGCTACTGGCGTAATCTGAGAACGTTTACGCTACATGATTCTGTTGACTATAAAATTCACGATCTGGGTAACTGGGTACTCAACGATCAGCTCCCCAATCCCAGCTTTTATACGTAAAAATCATCCTTTTTGAAGGAGGTTTTATCTTCACTCGGCGGTATCTCAGGTTTTTATGTAGATAGCAGCAGGGCTATAGCAATCCTTGCAGGAGTCGTAATTTTTTTACCCACCCTAACTCTCCCCGAAGCCGCTCGCTCGGGAGTAAGAAATGCACAAATGATCTAGGATTTCTATAGATGCTACTTTTTCTCCTGCGGGTACAACTGATACATTACCCCTGAATATTAATCATTCAAGTAACTAGATAAGTCAGACCAGCAAAAATTTACACAATGTGCTTGCATTTTTGAAGTCCTTTGTGGAATAATAGGAGCTTATCAGGATAAACTACGGTATATCGGTCGGGTTATCGTTGCTTGCTCATCCATAATGATTAGCTCAGCTTTTACATAGCTATTGCGTTTTTTTGTTTTCAATACTTGAAACTTAGGAAGGAAAAGTGTTAACCCGATTAAGAGAGAGCCATTTTTTAGCTAAATTGAGGCATTTTGGGAGCCAAATCAAACCTAGTTCAATCAAGACCTTGGCTTTGCTTTTTGCAGTTGGCTTCAGTTTGAGTTTGACCGTTTCTGCCTGTAATCCTACTCAGCAAACAAATACAACTACTGCCCCGACTTCTACTGCCACATCCGTGGCTAGTTCTAAATCACAAGAGAGCAATGTAATTCGGATCGGCTATCAAAAATATGGCACTCTAAGTATCCTTAAATCACGGGGTACTTTAGAAAAGCGTTTGGCATCCCAAAGCACTTCTGTACAGTGGCTTCAATTTCCCGCTGGCCCTCAATTACTAGAAGCTTTGAATGCAGGCACTATTGACTTTGGCCATACAGGAGAAGCGCCGCCTATTTTTGCACAAGCTGCTGGCGCACCATTGGTATATGTTGCGAATGAGCCTCCTAATCCTAAAGGTGAAGCTATCTTAGTACCGAAAGATTCTTCTATTCAAGATGTGGCTGGGTTGAAAGGCAAAAAAGTTGTATTTAATAAGGGCTCAAATGTGCAATATCTCGTGGTAGAAGCATTAAAAGCAGCCGGATTGAAATATAGCGACATTCAGCCTATTTATCTGCCACCAGCAGATGCGCGGGCAGTTTTTGAACAAGGTAGTGCTGATGCTTGGGCAATTTGGGACCCGTTTTTTACCGTAGCGAAACGAGCTACAGAAGCTCGCGTTCTTAAGGATGGAGAAGGGCTTGTAGCTAATCGGGAATTCTATCTAGCTGCCAAACCTTTTAACGAGCAATATCCGGACCGGATTAAGGCAATTTTAGAGGAACTTCAAAAAGTAGATGAATGGGCGGCAGCTCAACCAACTGAAGTGGCAAAACTGCTGTCTCCTGAGCTTGGTATTGATGTTCCAACTTTAGAGGAAATCTCACGGAGGCGGCCTTACGGTGTGCAGCCAATTACGGATGAAGTCGTTACTTACCAGCAAAAAGTTGCTGATACTTTCTTGGATTTGAAGCTGCTTCCCAAATCGGTAAAAATTAGCGAAGTGGCTCAGGTAACTAAACAATAAATAGTGATGGAGACTAATAAAAATGGAATTATTTTGGTTTATTCCAACTCACGGAGACGGACGCTATTTAGCCTCAGGAATTGGCGGGAGATCTTGCAATTTTTCCTACTTAAAGCAAATCGCTCAAGCCGTCGATCGTTTAGGATTTACGGGCGCTCTGCTTCCGACTGGACGCTCTTGCGAAGACGCATGGGTAGTAGCTTCATCCCTAATGGCTGTTACAGAACAAATGCGTTTTTTAGTAGCAATTCGTCCTGGATTAATGTCTCCTGGGGTAGCAGCACGGATGGCAGCAACATTTGACCGGTTATCTAACGGACGCTTATTGATTAATGTGGTGACAGGCGGCGATCCGGTGGAATTGGCAGGGGATGGAGTGCATCTGGGTCACGACGCACGTTATGAACTGACGGATGAATTCTTGACTGTTTGGAGAGATATGCTTGAAGCTAGTAACTCGACTAACGGGCGAGAGCAAGAAGTCAATTTTAGCGGTGAATACCTTGAAATAAAGGGCGGAAAACTTTTATTTCCTCCTGTACAAACTCCTCATCCTCCGTTATGGTTTGGCGGTTCTTCGCCAATAGCACAACAAATTGCCGCTAAACATATTGATGTTTATCTTACTTGGGGAGAACCGCCACAACAAGTAGCGCAAAAAATTGAAGCTGTGAAAAAATTAGCGGCAGAACAGGGTAGAACTGTGCGTTTTGGGATTCGCCTTCATGTCATTGTACGCGAAACTGAAAGCGAAGCTTGGGAGGATGCCAATCGATTGATTAAATATGTCGATGAAGATGCGATCGCAGCCGCCCAAAAAGCTTATGCTAGGATGGATTCTGAAGGGCAGCGGCGCATGACTGAACTGCACGCAGGCAGCCGCGAAGCTTTGGAAATTAGCCCCAATTTGTGGGCGGGAATTGGCTTAGTAAGAGGCGGTGCCGGTACTGCTTTAGTGGGAGATCCCGATACGGTTGTCGCGCGAATGTTGGAATATTCCGAATTGGGAATTGAAACTTTCATTTTTTCTGGTTATCCCCACTTAGAAGAAGCATATCGAGTGGCTGAATTGCTATTCCCCCGCTTGCCGCTGAAAAACCAACCGACTGTACATCAACCGCAAATGTTTAGTCCTTTTGGCGAAATTGTTGCCAACGAAAAATTTCTCCAACAAAAACAAGTTATTCCTACGAGTGCGTCATGAATAAAAAATGGCTCAAAAACCCCTATTTTCAGCAGGTAATCCCCTGGATTGTACCAATGCTGCTGATTGTTAGCTGGCAATTATTGGTGCAGGTGGGTTGGCTTTCCACAAGAGTTTTACCAGCACCAACAGGTGTTTTAAGTGCAGGAATTAGATTGGCAATTAGCGGAGAACTGTTTCACCATATCGGAATTAGTGCTTGGCGCGCGCTGGTTGGTTTCATCATAGGCGGAGGAATTGGTTTGACTCTAGGTTTCCTCAACGGTCTGTGTCCACTCGCCGAAAAGCTGCTAGATACTTCTCTACAAATGGTGCGTAATATTCCACACCTCGCCTTAATTCCTCTAGTAATTTTGTGGTTTGGAATTGGCGATCCAGCTCGCTTGTTTTTGGTGGCTTTGGGTGTGTTTTTTCCAATGTATATCAATACATTTCACGGCATCCGCAGCGTAGATGCCGGGTTGATTGAAATGGGAAAAGTTTATGGCTTGAGTGCCAGGTCTCTTTTGTGGAAAATTATTTTGCCTGGGGCCTTGCCTTCAATTTTGGTAGGTCTGCGATATTCTTTGGGGATTATGTGGCTGACGCTGATTGTCGCAGAAACAATTGCGGCGGACTCTGGTATTGGTTACATGGCAATGAATGCTCGCGAGTTCTTGCAAACTGATGTAGTGGTGGTGAGCATTATCATGTATGCTTTGTTGGGTAAGTTGGCAGATGCGATCGCCAGGAAGTTAGAAGAGAAATGGCTTGCTTGGCATCCCAATTATCAGCCAGCTTAGGTTGACAAAAGAAGCCCTAAGAAAGAAAGATGAGAGTGTCCCATTTTTTTTTCTTAGTTCCTCTAGAAATTACAGCTACAAACCCCTGTCAGCTATGACCCATTTGATTGAATACGAAGACGCAAGTGATGAAGTACGCGCAGTGTATGACGATATTCGCGCGACACGCAAAACCGAGTACATCAACAACTTTTGGAAAGCGATCGCCAACCATCCGCCTACCCTGCAGCGTACCTGGCAGAATGTGAAGGAGGTGATGACGGGTCCGGGAGAACTCGATCCCCTCACCCGCGAGTTAATCTACATTGCTGTCAGCGTTACAAATGGTTGCCCCTACTGCATTTCATCTCATACAGCCGGAGCGCGAGCCAAGGGAATGGATGATGCCATATTTGGGGAACTGATGGCGATCGTGGCAACCGCCAACGCTACCAATCGACTGGCAAATGGCTATCAAATTCCGGTAGATGAACAATTCAAATTATAAAAGGCGTTCAATCTTAACGACTTATAAACCTTCTCTATGGCAACTGAATTAACAGTAGATGTTTCTCAGATTCCCGTTATCGATATTAGTTCGCTGGTATCGGATAATCCTGTAGATACAGTTGCCAACCAAATCCGAAAAGCTTGCTGCGACACGGGTTTTTTTTACATTGTCGAGCATGGTGTAGACCAAGGCTTGCAAAACCGTTTGGAGCAACTGAGCCGTCAGTTTTTTGCTCAAGATTTAGAAACTAAAATGCAAATTCGGATGGCGCTGGGAGGTCGGGCATGGCGCGGCTACTTTCCGGTTGGAGGTGAACTGACGAATGCTAAACCAGATTTGAAAGAAGGAATTTATTTCGGATCGGAATTGAATCAAACCCATCCGGCTGTTCAAGCGGGTGTTCCCATGCACGGAGCAAACCTGTTTCCAGATATTCCTCTTTTTCGCGAAATAATACTAGAATATCTGGCGGTGATGACTCAACTGGGTCACGCAGTAATGGCTGGAATTGCCCTGAGTTTGAACTTAGAAGCATCTTACTTCCGCGATCGCTATACGACAGATCCCCTGATTTTATTTCGCATCTTCAACTATCCACCACAAAGCAATCCGCAAGGGCAATCCTGGGGAGTGGGAGAGCATACCGATTACGGTTTGCTCACGATTCTCAAGCAGGATGATTTAGGTGGGTTGGAAGTGAAGACAAAATCAGGCTGGATTGATGCTCCCCCGATCGCCAACTCATTTGTTTGTAACATTGGGGATATGCTCGATCGCCTCACAGGTGGACTTTATCGGTCTACTCCCCATCGAGTCAAGAATGTGTCAGGACGATCTCGCCTCTCATTTCCATTCTTCTTCGATCCCAATTTCAATGCTGAACTCCACCCGATCGAAATCAAGGGAGCGATCGTCGATGACAACAAGAACGAACGTTGGGATAAAGCCAGCGTTCACGAGTTTCGCGGCACTTACGGCGATTATGTGCTGAACAAAGTTGCAAAGGTTTTTCCCCAATTGCGCCAGGAAGTTTTTTGAGATACTCCCCGGACTGGCGGCGACTACAACACCGTCGCAGCCAGTGCCCGTGCCTGCTCGCGCAGTTCTGGGACAGCAATCGTTTCCCATAAATCACCTCTGCGCGGGGTACCCAAAGTATAGAGCAGACTTGAACGGTTGCCCCCAGCATCTAATACGGCCCCATCAGCGGCAGTATCCAATCCCAAACCGATGTCGTTGGGGCGGATCAACGCTCGGGCGCGCAAATTGGCGATTAGGGATTGGGGCAATCGGCGATAATCTATTTGTACCCCTGTGCAATTCACCGCGCGGGTGACCTGCAAGACCCGATTCGTTTGCGTTTGGCGATCGCGAACGGTAACAGCCACCCCATCAGGTGCCGCTTGATAGTCCTGAATGCGCCCTGCGGTAACTGTCAGTTGCCCTGATTCCAGCATTGCCCGGACAACATCCCCCATTTCAGGGGCAATCCGATGCCGGTGCACATCCCAATAGGGGCTGGCATGGCGCAAAAACCGTCGCTGCTCGACGCGGCCGAGTTGTTGCCAGAGTTGCTGGGTGATGGGACGCAGGGAATCGATCGCCGATCGCCAGTCGCAGCCCTGCTGGGCCGCCGTCTGCACCTCGCTCCGAATGCACCGCAGCAAGCCCCGAATCGTTTTGGGCGCGGTGTCTGGGGTCAAAAAGGCGGGATAGGGTTTGGTCGATCGATGGGTCAGCGGCAACAAGCCCCGCCGAGACACGGCGTAAATTTTGCCTTGATGGTGGCTGTCGTGGAGCGACACCACCATATCCATCATTGTCAGTCCAGTGCCAATCAGCAACACCGGCGCATCAAGCTCAAGCCCAGCCAACGCCGAAGCTGACCAGGCATGGCGGAGGTAGGGGGTGTCATCGTCCTCTGTTTGCGATGCACTGGGAACTGCTGGCGCGTTTCCCACTGCCAGCACAATTTTGTCTGCCACGAAAGCACGGCCGCTCTGCAGGGAGACGACCGCACATGAGGCTTGTGGCTCCACGGCCACCACTTCATCGATGACGCGCGACAGCCGGACGTTACTCGATGCCGCGGCTTCAGCTTCCTCCAGAATCGACTGAATGTAAAGCCCGTAGATATGACGGGGAATGAAACTGCTGGCGTTCAGGTCCTTGGGCAGGAATGCCGCCAATTCGCTGCGGTTATTGTGCAGCCAGCGCAGCAGATGACCGGGATCGTCGGAAAAGGCACTCATCTTGCCTGCAGATACATTCAGCAAATGGCTGGTGTCATGGGTGCTGTATGCAACTCCTAGGCCAATCTCGCGACTGCGATCGATCAGCTCGATCAGCAGGGGTCGGTTGGCTGTTTTCAACAGGTGAACCGCTACGAGACAACCACTAAAGCCAGCACCGACGATCGCGATCGTTGTTATAGGAGCGGAAGTCAGCATTTTATGAACCCTATCAGCATCAAATAGGATAGGAATGTATAGCCTTTCTCAGTAACATGAGGTACTATCTGGCATAAGGCATAGGGCATAGGGCATAGGGCATACCTCACCACGCTTGAGAACCGCTATATTTATTTTTAAGACATCGGATCTATAAAAATAGATCGCTGCCTCTGTGTCCAACACTTACCCACAAGCGGGGATTTTTAATTACCTGGTTTCCAAACTACTTCTTCTACTTTGAGCTGCTTGGGAATTAAGCCGAGTTCAAAAAAAGTATCGGCAATTTCCTGTTGCTCGGCAACCATATCAGCTTGGATCGGTTCAAATCCATAACTCCGCCGTCGAGTGACTACATCTAAGATAGAAACATCAACGTTCAAAATGGGAGCGAGAATCTTGACTACTTCTTCAGGATTCGCATCAGCCCAAGTCGCTACTGCTTGAGTTTCTTCTCTAATTGCCTCAATGATTTTGACATTCGGCTGAGCAAATGACTTATTAGCTAAGTAAAAATCGCGGTTAGCGGCTAGTCCTTTACTATCTTTAACAACACGAACATCTTTTTGCGCTTGAGCTGCTGCATAAAAGGGGTCCCAAATTGCCCAAGCATCTACGTTACCTTGTTGGAAGGCAGCTCTGGCATCGGCTGGTGTCAGGTTAGCAGGCTCAATATCAGTCCATTTTATCCCGGCGGATTTCAGTGCTTTTGCTAATAGGTAATTGGCACTTGAACCTTTTGTAAAAGCTATTTTCTTACCTCGCAAATCTGCCAGGGTTTGAATTGCCGAATTAGCAGGGACTAAAATACCTGAACTGCGGTCTTTGGGCGCGCTACCGCCAATGTAAAGCAGAGGTGCGTTAGCAGCCTGGGCAAAGACTGGAGGAGCGTCCCCGGTGCGCCCGATGTCGAGGCTGCCGACGTTTAGTGCTTCCAGCATCGGGGGGCCTGACTGAAATTCTTTCCACTCAACGGATACACCTAGAGGCTGCAAGCGTTTCTCTAAACCGCCTCTAGCTTTGACTAGGGTGAAGGGGTCGAATTTCTGATGACCGATGCGGACTACCTTAGCTGGAGTTGCTGTGGGGGAAGCGGCGGGGCTTGCAGAGGTGGTAGCGGGGGGAGTATTGTTACAGGCGGCGATCGCCCAATTCAAGCCGATTCCTAATAGAAATAGCACTGCTAGGGAAAAGTGCGATCGCCATAATTGAGCGAGGAATGAAATCAGTCTTTTGAGCATAAACAATAATATTGTTTGTTGCTAAGTTGCCAATCAGAGACTTCCAACTAATTCGGGTTTGCCAGTTTGCAGGGCACCCACAAACTCTTGCAACTGCGATCGCAGTATTTGTTCTGTTTCCTCTTCAAGTTGTACGCTTGTTTCGTCATAACTTTGGATCTGCGTGTCTAAAACATAGACACCAGCCAAGATATGACTAGCGCCCAGCTCGGATAACACTGGTTTGAGGGCGTAGTTAATTGCTAATAAGTGACCCAGCGTACCTCCGGTGGCTATGGGGAGAATAACTTTACCAGCTAAACTCTTCTGCGGTAGCAAATCTAAGTAAGCTTTGAGTACGCCTGTGTAGGCTGCTTTGTAAACAGGTGTGGCGATGATTATGCCCTTGGCTTCTACTACTAAATCATTGACTGCTTTTAAGTCTGGGTTCGCGAATTGTCCGTAAATTAATACCTCTGGCGGGAGATCGCGGACGTTGATAGATGCCGTACTTAGTCCCTCTTTCTCGACAGCGCGGCGGGCGTATTCCAGCACCGCAAAAGACCGGGATGGATGAGACGGGCTACCTGCGATCGCAACAACATTAGGCATTTAATAGTCCTCCTATTTTTGACTCATTTAAAAATGAACGATTTACGGTACAGTCAATAATTACGGTAACTCTACCGATTTACCGTATTTTATAGATAGTAAGCTAGCACGGTCAATTTTAAAAAGCAAGTAAGTTGAGATGTAAAGTTTGATAACTCTTATACAAATTTTGTGCGATCGCGAATCTCGGTCCAAAGCAACTGTCCGGTTATTTCCCCCAATACAGCAGACTCTCACCGGACTCAAAAACAGAAACCGGTTCGCCACCGGATGCGGGTTCACCCAGAAGTAAGGGAAGGAGAGTTACCCCTGATAGTCGCTAGAACAAGCAGAACCTTTACAGGAACAGGGTTTGCTCGTTCTTAACAATTATTTATCAAAGTTCCCGAATTTTGGGAAAAAATTCCCTTGCTTTTTGTAAATACCTATGCAATACTCTTGTTTGATTGTAAAACACTATAACTCGACTGACTTACAGTAGATTAAAGTTAGAGATGCTAATCTGCTCTTC
The DNA here is from genome assembly GCF_036701875.1 of Microcoleus sp. MON1_C5. Lineage (NCBI taxonomy): Bacteria > Bacillati > Cyanobacteriota > Cyanophyceae > Oscillatoriales > Microcoleaceae > Microcoleus > Microcoleus sp. MON1_C5. Next base: position 40,197 of record NZ_JAUBRN010000054.1, read on the forward strand.
ACCCAAATCGGTGAGCAGCAGGCTCATTAACACTTGCTTAACAGCAACTTTTGCAAGCGAACTAAAGTTAGCACTTAACTTTTAACTGTTAATTATTATGAGCCTGTGCGATGAATTGTGAGATATATGGAGGTTTTTTAAAATGGAATCAGGACTCTCAGGAATGCGCTTAGAATTAGTAAAACTCCAGAAGTCATTTGGAAATATTGAAATTTTGCGGGATATCAACCTCGAAATAAATCCCGGAGAATTTGTAGCAATTGTGGGTCGCAGTGGATGTGGCAAAAGTACCTTGCTGCGCTTAATTGCCGGACTAGAAATTCCCAGTCAAGGCACGGTCTTTCTAGACGGAAAGCCGTCTAAAAAACTTAACTCTAAAGTGAGAATGATGTTTCAGGATGCACGGCTACTACCTTGGCAAAAAGTGCTGACCAACGTGCAATTAGGGCTACTAAATGCCAAAGAAAGCACTCGCTATAAAGCCATGCAAGTCCTTCACGCTGTAGGGCTTGGCGATCGCGCCAGCGATTGGCCGGCGGTACTCTCCGGCGGTCAAAAGCAAAGAGTTTCTTTAGCAAGAGCCCTCGCCTGCGAACCCGACTTGCTGCTGCTTGATGAACCCCTCGGCGCGTTAGATGCTTTGACCCGTATTGAGATGCAGCAATTGTTAGAAAATTTGTGGCAAGAAAAAGGATTTACCGCGCTACTGATCACTCACGACGTAGAAGAAGCAGTGGTGCTAGCTGATCGAGTTATTTTAATAGAAAATGGTCAAATAGCAATGAACTGTTATATTGATATCCCACGACCGAGGCAGAGAGGAAATGCTGTATTTGCTGCGAAAGTAGAGACTATTTTGCAGCGCGTTATGGAACGCAAACAAAGTAGTAAAGATGCAGAAAATTATGCAATAACTGCGTTTCGGTAAACGGTTGTTGTCAGAAATTATCTCAATAGCAACTTGTGTAGATTAGTCTGACTGATTATGCTAAATTTTCAGGAGAATGCCCACTAATTAACGCTCGGATTTCACAAGTATTAAAGTTTTGCAAGCTGAAGTGATTCGGCTTGAAAGGGTTTGGTAGTCATGCACAGTAATGATATGGTTTTCTTATGCAAGAATTATAGTAGCATACACAGTTAAACATTGCTACCCTATGGTTTTGCAGTTTTTTTGAGAAAGACAAGGTTTTACGAACCAAACGAGAAAATAGCGACCGTAAAGTATTATTAAGTCTTTAAAGATGACTGGTTTTTCCCGATTCTTTGCCTACAAGTCGATGTCTTTTAAAAGGTAGCACTTCTGAATAATATTTCCAAAAATCCGTATAAAAAACAACACATGGTCTATCGACAGGAGGTAAAGATGGCCAGAGCTGGGACGCAAATTTTTTGAGCGGTCTCCAATATAAAGCCTAGCCTATCAAGTCAGACGAGCGATCGCACTTTCGCAAGAGGTCTAATGATTAAGCACTTTGGGGAAAGTCCCAACCAACAATAGGTTGCAAGCCAAGGATTTTGATTTCTTTGGTGGGGCGGAAGATGCCTTGATTTACGTCAATTCCCACAGATTTTAGTTGCTCAAACCCGTTTTTCTGGAATGGGTGAGAAGGACTGGTGGTGTTGTTGAGCATCCACAGACGAGGATTGTGCGTTTGGTATCCTTCCCAGTTTCGAGGATAGTCAGGGCAATCGAGAGGATTTTTCCAGCCTTTATATTTCAGAACTTGCAGACACCAAGCACGGCATCCCCATTCATCGGGAGTTGGATCTTTGGGCTTAATTATCCCATCGCCACTGAACCAGTCTAGGTTAGGGATTTCTCCTGGGGAACCGTTTTCACGCCATAGAGTAAGGTAACTTGGCGGTTTAGTGGCATAGTGGCTACCTTCATGGAGGATATTCCACCAGCGATCGAAGGGTGGTCTGATGGAGATGTGACTGATGTCCAGTTTGCATTCATCTTGAAGAAACTGCCAAACTTCTGTTTGTGTGGGAATGATGAAGTTTTGAGTGTTGGTTTTTGTTTGGCGATCGCATTCTGGATAGTTGGAAGCTGCGGTTGCACATGAGTCGTGGAAGTTGCAGTCGTTGTAGTTGATGCTTGAGTGGTTGTTATTCATTGCAGTTACTCCAATTTCTCATTCATCAGTTGTTCGGTTTGGCTTGGTTCGGGGTGTATGAGACTGTCCAAGCGTTTTTGGCACCAATCGCTTGGGCAATCCAGGCTTTGTGTTGATAGGGTTTGCCTTGTTTTCGGGCGCGATAGAGAGTGGTGGTAGATACGCCGAGAAGGTCTGCTGCTCTCTGGGTGGTGCAAGATGGTTCAATTACCATAGGGCGTGAGCGGTTCTTGGAGTTTTTGGGTTGGTTGCGATCGTCTAGGCAAACGGGTTCACAGCCTGGAATAGGTAGGCTAAGTTGAAATGCTTTCATTCGCTAAATCTCTGAAACCTATGTCTGATGGGATGTTTCAACGATAGTCGGCGCTAGGGTCAGCGATCGACTAACTGGAGTTAGCAATTTGTTAGCATTGATTCAGCAAGAACTTGATGACGGTTAATTAGGATGCCCCCTATTTCAGATCAACCAGAAGAGAACTTTGACGAGGCTGAAAACAGGTTTGAGCTGAAAAAATTGAAAGCCGCTCTGGAAGCTAAAAAGGGGGGTGAAATCACGGCAACACTCTGGAGATACTTCAAAGGTGTACTTTGCGGAGAAACAACTGAAGACATTGCTAGTAAATGCGGAGTTGAGAAGGAGACTGTTCGAGTTGCCCTAAATAGAGACATAAAGGATTACCTCATAGACATCCTTCAACCCCGACAAATAAACAGGATGAGTTGGGGTAGCGTTCCTAAGTGGCTCACAGAGGCTGGATATGCCTTACCGGAGTCAAGTAAAGAACCTGACCTGATTAACTGGGGAGAAGTTTGCCGTGCGATGCTCAAACCCAAGCGGGAACTTGCCAGCAATCTGTTTACCTCTGGCATGGGGATAAAGTTTGAACTCGATGATATTCATGTCCCTTTAGGATTGGTTGAGCGCCCTCAAAAGGTTCAGCGTCGTGATGATTCTTGTCCAGAAGAAGGTTCACGAGTATATCGAGAAGAAAAGGAGAAAATCACCCCCATCGACTACGATGATTTTTTCCAGCAGGTTCTCGCCAACCAGCAGAGTCCCAAGAGTAATGGTAAGCGTCTCAATATCATTGGTGAACCAGGTGCAGGAAAAACAACCCAGTTGTTGAAGATTGCTGATTGGGTGTTGGATGAAACTGAGGATTTGCCGATTTGGATTTCTTTAGGAGTAGTTGGCGAAAAGCCTCTACAGGAGTATTTGCTCAAAGATTGGCTGCGAGATGCGGCGGGTAAGTTAGATGCTGCACCGCCTGAATGGGTGGAACAGTTAGAAAAACACTTAAAAGATGGGCGAGTGTGGTTGCTGTTGGATGGTGCAGATGAAATGCAGGTCGCTGACCCCTTGGGAAAACTTGCCGAATTCGTCAGAGTTCCCTTGCTGAAAAATGTGCGGGTGGTGCTGACTTGCCGACTGAATCTCTGGGATGCTGCGGGGAATGCTCTGTCTGAGTTTGATACTTACAAGATGCTGGATTTCAGCTATGGAGATGGCAAGAATTCAGATCAGGTGAAGCAGTTTATTGATAAATGGTTTGGGAACCCCTCGCCAGCCTTCCCCTACAAAGAGAGGGAGCAAGGAGCCTTCGCCCGCATCGGGGGGACTGAGGGGGGTCAACAATTACGGAAGGCTTTAGACGAAACTGGCAAAGAGCGAATCAAGGATTTAGCACGCCATCCTTTACGGTTAGCGCTGTTGTGTTTTACTTGGCAATCTGGACGAGAAAAATTACCAGATACCAAAGCTGAACTCTATGAGATGTTTGTTGAAGCGCTCTATGTCTTGAAAAAGGGGGTATTTCCCACCACCTCAGCACAGCAAAGAGACTTAAATGCAGCTCTTGGACGACTGGCTTTGAAGGCGATCGACAAGGGATTCAAGTCTATCCTGCCCCATAGTTTAGTTTATGAGGAACTGGAGAAACCATATCCCGAATTATTTGAGTTAGCTGACAAATTGGGTTGGTTGAATCAAGTAGGTGTTGAGCTAGAAAATTCACTCAAACCAGTTTATGCTTTCTTTCATCCCACATTTCAGGAGTATTTTGCAGCAACAGTGATTGATGCTTGGGAATTTTTCTTGCCACGTGAGCATAAAGATAAACCAGTAAAAGATAAAGAGAAATCGGTAAAATATAAACGCTATCGAGTTTTTGAGTTGCAATGGAAAGAGGTAATTTTACTCTGGCTGGGGCGTCAAGATGAGAAGCTAAAAGAGCAGAAAGAGCAGTTGATAAAAGGTTTAGTAGAGTTCTGCGATGGATGTGACAGTGAAAACTTGAACTTTTATTGGTTTCGAGCGTATTTTCTTGCAGCAGAGGGGATTAGAGAGTTTCCAAACTGCAAACTAGCAAAGGTGATTGTCGAGCAAGTAGCAATCTGGGCTTGCAGTAAACGCTGGTTGTCATCTGATCCTCTATCAGAGACAGCAAGAGAAATATTGAGATATACAGATCAAAGCAGAGCGATCGATGTTCTAATCCGCATATTACACGAAAGTCAGCCTACTCGGCATGACATGACTTGTTTACTAGCTGCTACTGGTTTATTAGAAATTGATTCAAGTCATCAGGAAGCTATTTCAGCTTTGACAACACTAATGAATTATTCCGATTTTGAACCTATTGAGTGGCTGGCTGCTAGAGTTTTACTGAAGAAATTTCCTCATCATCCAGAAGCAACAGAAAAATTGATAGGCGATTTAGATTGGGAAGACAAAAAGGAGTCATGGCGAACCTTTTACGGTAAGTCCGAAGAGATTGCTAATCTAATTAGAATGCTTTGCTCTAGTTCAGACAAATCAACTCGTATTAAAGCGGCTCAGAGTTTGATGAAAATTAGAGAAGTCACGGAAAATATAGGAAATTACACTCTTTCTGATTTGATTGAATCTATTCACAGCAATCAGTATGGTTCAATTGGTCACTATTATTTTTTAATGACTGATATACTGGGTCATATTGGCTTTGCCAATAAAGATGCTATTAATTTCCTGATTAGGATAATCGATAATTCAAATAGCTTTGATGATTTAAAACAGGATGCAATAGATTGGATTCGTAGACGAGCAATTGATAGTCTGGGAAAAATCGCCACTGGTGATTTAAAGGTAGTCAAGGTTTTGACTCAAGTTATATATGGTGATTCCCCAATAGAAAATCGCTATAAGGCAGCGATAAATTTAGGCGGTACAGCTAGTTATAATCCCATAATTTTACTTCATTTGATTGAATTTATTTGCACTGGATGGGTTAGAAGGAATGAACAAAATAATTCTTTGGGAACCGTCTCAAATTTTAGCGATTTTGAACGTCCAGAATTTAACGCATGGTATAGGGGGAAGGTTTTTTATCAACAAGCTCCTGAACTCCTACACGCAGCCACCCAAATAATATTTGCTGCACTTACTCAAGGTAATTTTTATCAGACAGTAGTTACAAAACTAAGTGGCTGCCTGCAAGAGGATACAGATAATCAGCACCATTCCTATAACGACCGTTATGAGTGCTGCTACCAGCTCATCTGGCACTGTGCCCAAAACATGAGCTATCCAGACTTTTATGAAGCATGGCACAGGCAATCCACCGCTACCCATCCTGCAGCACCTGACAACATTCCTGTTGGTAACTCTGCTGAAGCTCAAATCCTCGAAGCGCAAAACATCGAATTTAACCAACTGCGAACCTCTGCACACACTCATCCTCTGGCAATCAACTTACTATCCCTCAAAGAAGAGACAGAACAAGGAGCGATCGCGCAAAAACTCTGCAATAAAATCTACAAGCATCACGCTGTCAAAATTCCAGGGAAACCACCCACAGTCAAGAATGATGCTGAACTTCAACAACACCTCTTCGAGATTCAAGACAAGTTGCAGCGCCCAAACCTAGCTTTGGTTTTGTACATCAAAGACGCTAACGGTTTTTACCAGCCAACAGAGGAAGCGATCGCATTCTGCCAAAAACTTGCCGATCCAGACTTGGGGATTCACCTTGCTTGGATTACCAACCAGTCTCTTGAGCAACCCTTGAAGGATATTCAACCTGACCCACTAAAGCTGATTAGCAAGATTCAAAGCTGGATGGATGAAATTATATAGGATTACGTTTTGGTTTCTTCTACCCAGTTGCTAGACGCACCATTACATAAGTTACTCGATCTGCCTCAAGCCACGCGCGAAGCGGTGAGGAGTTACTCAAGTTGAGTGCAATCCATTACGAGGAAAGAGTTACTGAGAACCTGCAAAAGTTTTGTCCAAGTCAACTAGAACGGGATGTCCAAATCGTCTTCACCATCATCTACCGATAACTGTGATGGTGGTACTGGAGATAATGCTTCGTCAGGAATTACTTCCATCCAATATGGATGCTTGTCGTGAGTCACCTGGACAAACCAGGCTTCGTTAAGAAAGAAACAGACGTTTAACTCGTCCAACACCAAGCCCACCCGGAGGAACTGGATCGTCAGATGTGCATACCGCCAACATGAAGGAGCTTAAGGTGCGATCGAAGCACCGGGTAATGTTTTCCAACCGCTTGACGATTTGTTTCCTTTTCTGTGCGAGCCTTTTTCAGGTTCTTTTCCAAACGACGCAGGTCAGATTCTCTGCGTACATCACTCTCAACTACTAACCACAAAAAAATTTTGGATAAATTAACCCTAGTCGTTACACCGTCGCGGGTGTCTCAGCATCATGTGAGCTTTGTGGAAAGTGACCGCGCTCAACCAGAGCGCGTACAGGCTCACTCTTGGATTATTAATAATAACCGTTTGTTTCAAATTACAAATCTATTGTTTCAAATTATAACGTTGATTATATTTCTCTTAAATTATTTGCTTATCAATTATCCCAGTAATTACCATAATGCTATTTGTTGGCAAGACCCGCAGTACATCAAAAAACCTACCCACACACCTCGATAGGAAAATACTATGAGCAACGGAAGTGGATGCCCATTTACGGGCGGCGGTCAGAAATCTCAGCCCCGTCATAGGCCGTCGCACCGAGACTGGTGGCCGAATTATTTGAATTTGAGCATCCTCCACCAGCACACACCCCAGGCCAATCCTATGGGTGAGGCGTTCAACTACGCTGAGGAGTTCAAGAGTCTTGACTTAGCTGCCTTGAGGGCAGATATCTACGAGCTGATGACCACCTCCCAGGACTGGTGGCCAGCCGACTATGGCCATTATGGGCCGCTCTTCATCCGGATGGCTTGGCACAGCGCCGGCACGTATCGTATTGGCGACGGTCGCGGCGGCGCAGGTTCGGGTAGCCAGCGGTTTGAGCCGCTCAACAGTTGGCCAGACAATGCCAACCTCGACAAAGCGCGTATGTTGCTTTGGCCAATCAAGCAGAAATACGGCAAGAAGATCTCCTGGGCCGACCTCATGATCTTCGCCGGCAACTGTGCGCTTGAGTCGATGGGTTTCAAGACGTTGGGTTTTGCCGGTGGGCGCGTGGATGTCTGGCAGCCAGAGGAAGACATCTACTGGGGTTCTGAGAAAGCCTGGCTCGGCAATGAGCGTTACGAAGGCGATCGGGTGCTCCTGAATCCTCTCGCCGCCGTTCAGATGGGACTGATCTACGTGAACCCGGAAGGGCCAGACGGCGAGCCCGATCCGGTCGGCTCAGGGCGCGATATTCGCGACACCTTTGGTCGGATGGCGATGAACGACGAGGAGACAGTCGCGCTCACCGCCGGTGGGCACACGTTCGGCAAATGTCACGGTGCGGGCGAGGCGACGCACGTAGGGGCTGATCCTGGGGGTGCCACCATCATCGATCAGGGCCTCGGCTGGAAGAACGCCTTTAACACGGGTGTCGGCGTCGATGCGATCACCAGCGGTATCGAAGGCGCATGGACTCCCACTCCGACGCAGTGGGACAACAGCTATCTCGAAACCCTGTTCAAATATGACTGGGAGCTGACGAAAAGCCCCGCTGGCGCGTGGCAATGGAAGCCCAAGGGCGACGCGGGTGCGGGTACGGTGCCCGACGCGCACGATCCCTCGAAACGGCACGCCCCCATGATGACCACGGCAGATATGGCGATGAAGATGGACCCCATCTACAACCAGATTGCGCGACGTTACCACGACAACCCGGATGAGTTTGCCGAGCAGTTTGCCAAGGCGTGGTTCAAGCTGACGCACCGCGACATGGGACCGCGATCGCGGTATCTCGGTTCAGAGGTTCCCCAGGAAGAGTTCTTGTGGCAAGATCCCATTCCCGCAGTCGATCATGAATTGATTGATGAGCAGGACATCGCTGCCCTCAAGGGCAAGATTCTTGCTTGGGGACTGTCTGTCTCCCAACTGATTTCGACTGCTTGGGCGTCGGCGTCAACGTTCCGCTGCTCCGATATGCGCGGTGGAGCGAACGGGGCACGCATTCGTCTCGCGCCGCAGAAGGATTGGGAAGTCAACCAGCCAGAGCAGTTGGCAACGGTGCTGCAAACCCTGGAGGGAATTCAACAGGAGTTTAACAGCTCGCAGTCAGGCCGCAAGCGGGTTTCGCTCGCTGACCTGATAGTTCTGGGCGGATGCGCGGGCATTGAGCAAGCGGCGAAGAACGCTGGTCATGACGTGACGGTTCCCTTCAAGCCGGGACGCACGGATGCGCTGCAAGAAAAAACGGATGTCGAGTCCTTCGCGGTGCTTGAGCCAGCCGCTGACGGGTTCCGCAACTACACCAGCGGCAAACATAGCGAATCGCTCGAAGAGCTACTGGTCGATCGGGCGCAGTTGCTGTCCCTGTCAGCCCCTCAGATGACGGCTCTCGTGGGCGGCTTGCGCGTCCTGGGTGCAAACTTTGGAGGCTCTAAACACGGCGTCTTCACCGATCGGCCAGAGACGTTGACCAATGACTTCTTCGTGAACCTGCTCGACCTGGGTACGACGTGGAAGGCGACCTCTGAAGATGAGTATGAGTTCGAGGGGAGCGATCGCAAAACCGGCGAACACAAATGGACTGCTACCCGTGTTGACCTCATCTTCGGCTCCAACTCTCAGCTACGAGCCCTTGCGGAAGTCTACGGCTGTGTGGATTCGCAGCAGAAGTTTGTGAATGACTTTGTGGCGGCGTGGGACAAGGTGATGAACCTCGATCGCTATGACCTCCGCACAGTCTTAGCGAAAACCTCTGCGAGGAGTTTCTAGGCGTAACTTCAACCAATTATCCGCGATCCCAGATCGAGGCTACGTTAAACCGCGGCAATCCTAAATGCCGGTAGAAGCTAGAGACCAAAATGAGAGCGGCGTTTCAACTTGTCTTGAAACACCGCTCTCAGGTTTAGGCCCTGATGCCAAAGCTGTTTAGAAACATGAACGCGATATTAGTCACGTTGTAAGATGTGCCAATGGTATCGGGGTAGTAGTAAATATGTAGTGATTGAATATTTATTGCCTCAAAGTCGAGTTGTAAAGATGGACAAAATACCAAATAGCACCAATATGGTTTTCTAACTTTTTAGAAAATGAGAGAGTCTTTCTTACAAGATGTGACATTAGGTTAATGCTGAATAAGATCGATATAGGAGATAATATTCAGCAAAAGTGACAGATAACACCCAAGAACCCGGACTTAACCTGCTTTCGTTTCTGTTTAATCCCTTAAAATTAGGGTGTTATCCAGCAGATACGACGGATAATCTTGGAAGGTAAAGGTATTATCCAGCACATCTGTTGAATACTGAAGTTTCTACTGTCCCGGCTTAAACGGGTAGCCACGATGCTGATTAGACCAAAAACAGCCCTAAGTTCCCTAGGTTATGAACTAGATTGCCGTGAGGAGGCTTTTGGTTATCTAAGGGATTCCTCCGAGGTACTCGGACAGCCAGAGCAATTGCGACGGAGGATGCAACAAGACGGTTATTTATACTTAAAAGCCTTTCTTAACTCTCAAGAGGTTTGGCAAGCTCGTCAGGAAATTGCAGCTTGTTTAGCTGCTGAGGGAAGCTTGGAACTTGACAGTCCTGTTCTAGATTGCATCGCTAAACCGGGATTAAGCATGAATTTCCGTCCCGATTTAGCAAGCAGGAGTTCAACACTGAAAACACTGCTTTATTCGGGACGGATGATGGAATTTTTTGGAATGTTTTTAGGCGGTCAAGTCCGGCATTACGATTACACCTGGCTGAGAGCAGTCGCCCCAGGAAAAGGAACTTACGCTCATTGTGACATTGTGTATATGGGACGAGGAACTGACAAGCTTTACACGGCTTGGACTCCATTAGGCGATATTCCTTGGGAATTAGGCGGGTTAATGATTTTGGAAAATTCTCATCATCTAGAGACTATTAAAAATACCTATGGATGTAAAGATGTCGATCGCTATTGTGCCAACAGAAAAACGGCTTCTTTGTATGCCTCCAATCAAAAATCGTGGGATGGAGCCTTATCCAAAAACCCGGTTTCTTTGCGCTGTAAATACGGAGGACGTTGGTTGAGTTCCGAATTCGAGGCTGGAGATGTTCTGATTTTTGGTATGTTTACGATTCATGCCAGTTTGGATAACCATTCTCCTTCTATTCGACTCTCCTCGGACAGCCGTTATCAATTGGCATCGGAACCAGTGGATGAAAGGTGGGTTGGCAGCAACCCTATTGGTCACTCTACTGCTGCTAAGCAAGGTCAGATTTGCTAGAAGAAGAC
>NZ_JAUBRN010000055.1:0-50255 GCF_036701875.1 Microcoleus sp. MON1_C5
GACCCCATCTTTTTTTACCTTAAGTTGTCTCAATCCGCTACTGGCAATGCTTTTGACTGGGTTGTCACCCCGTCAGAATAACTTTTGCATCACCACCAATATCTTTCGGTAGTCCGCTCCAACCGGGTTGTTAGATCGCGGAGATCGCCACTTGACGCTGTTATTGTCCGCGTCCTGGTTTGCAATCTGCAAAACCTAATGCCTCTGTGTCAAGGAAACTAGCGATCGCCATCTCAATGACTGCTTCGATGGGATATTCAATTTCAGCAGCCCGAGCAATTAGGGCAGCACGAATTCGTTCAGGAAAACGTCCTAAAATAACTTCGGCATCAGCGAGGGAAAGTTGCTCTTGAAGTTTGGCTTGCATGGCTTTACATCTCAGTTGGAATTTGGACGTTGTAAGGGGGTTCAGCAGCTCTTAGAATGATGGCTTCTAGCTCCAATAGTAACGCAGGGTTCTCCCAGTGAGAAATTGTCTGTACTGCAATCCGTATGTCTTCATCGCTATATTTATCGAGCCATGCCCACAAAAAAGCTTTGTGCCCACCACTGAAGCGACCTCGTAAGCTCTTGGTTTTACCGATGTAGAGCAATCCATCAGTTCTGTGCCTGATTGCATAAATGCCAGGACGCGCAGGAATGCTCTCAAACCCACGGGTCAAGGGTTGACATTGCTCAAAAGGAATGAAAGCAATCGCGTCTAGAATTCTTCGCGCTTGGATTTGTAGGTCAGAATCATTCGTTGGCATGAAGGCAAGAAGGCTAATTGCACAGAAATCATAATCCCACAAATTCTGTTACAGCCATCATCAACTAGGGATGGTTTCCTGCGCGATCACACAGAGAAGGCGATCGATCCCGAGCTGATTTGAGCCTTGGCCGTGCCTGTGTTTTTCTAGGATATGGGAAAGGGGCGAGCGATCGGGTTTCACCTGTCGGTAAAAAATGTAACGTTCGCACTCACTCGACGCTAGTAACCTCTGCATCATAACCGATCAACTCTCTGCGGCCGATGTGCATAGGCGTTGTTAGACACCATTTGAGCTAGATGGTGTTACAGTTGCATCATCTAGCATACGCATTAATAAACTTGCAAAACCTAGAATCTCAAAAGTTTTTATTGGATCAGAGGTATCCAAGAAACGATGGCTGAGTGGATTTTTAAAACTACCGATTGCGCCTCGGTACATAGAGTGTGCTGCCTCCTGTTCTGCATTTACTGAACTAAAAATGAGCTTTGGTTGTTGATTAGGATTCATAACCTTTGAAACCAGAGCAACTCCTACATCAGTTGGTGCTGCTGATGCACGAGCTCGAATTTCTTCTTCGACAGTTTTCATCGCATTGAATATTGCATCATCATACTGTCTCAATTCAAACTGTTGCTGGCATCGCTGAATAATTTTTGGGTGCAGAGAATTGATTGTGAATTTGAAGCTAGTCTGGGGTTCAGGTATCATCTGACCTAACCTGCGCTGCAAGTCGTCAATTAGTTCTTCACTCGACATCGAATTTGCGCGATGCTTGTAGAGAGTATTTTCAAATGGTGTTAGAACATTTTCGTAAAGTTCCCGAACCAACTGATGAGGTACACCATAACTACGCAAATCATCGGACCAGAAACTATGCCAATCCCACAGGGATCTAAAAGAATTTGGATTGTCAACGTTTAAGCCTTCATTTTGTAAAGATTCCAGCTTCAAATTCACTTCCATATATAGCTGCTTATACTCATCATCTTTTTCCTGAATACGTGCTTCACCTGTTGCAACTGTCACCATAAGTGTCTGAAGTTCGTAAATTTTCTGCACAAGTTGTTCAAGCAATTGTGGTGTCATATAGAAAAATAATCTCTATTATTGATTAGTTATCAGTTTCGCGGTCTAAGGATTTAGTTTAACTGCGCGCGCTCTTTCCAGGATAGAAAGACTTTCTAATAGTGCTTCTACAACTTCTCTTTTTCGTCTCATATATTAATTACTAAGATAAAATCAAACAACTTACAGTTTCAGCAATGCTCGTACTTGTATCTCTCTACTTGTACTTTATGTTAATAACAGTCTCCCCTTGTGACCCAACTCTAAAATTCACATTACAAGGAATACCTATTTCATTTAGGTTAGTACCAATATTTATACCTGCTTCTTTGGCAATTTTTATCTCTAACTCATCGACCCCGTTTTCTTTGCCAGATCTAATTATTTCCTTGATATTTTCAAGATCATTCCCCTGACTTAAAGTAGCTGCATCAATAACCTTCTGAGCTAGTGGTTCAATCAATAGTTTCCATATGTCATAACCAGGGATAAGGCTTCTCCAACCATGAGGAAAAACAGATTTAAAGGCAATTGCAGCTATATCATTGTAATCAATTGAGACTTTCTTAGTCATCGCTTAATTTGCCTGAGCAATCTCTAGAACTTCGTTGTGCTCCGCAGCAACTGCGTACACCTCCGCGTCAAATTCACAATCAAAATGCGTGTGAACCACTAGCTGAACACAAAACCAAGGACTGTAGATCGCAGTTGCGACCTACTCCCCCAAAATGGGAATGCGGGCCAACTCTGGTTTTTCGTTGTTAGACCAACTCCGTTCCTGCGGGCTTCTAGTGTGAAAAAACACTTTCATTGACATCACAAACTCCTTTGAGTTGCATAACAGTCTAGCTCAACCGCAGCAGCTACTGTGCACGCTTAGCTCTTTTCGCTATATAGCTATAAAATACCGCAAATTGCTCATGTATGTCAATTTCTTCTTACTCCCGTCGGAATCTCCTGTTGCGGGTATAAAAGCAGAGCATATCGTCACTAGCTCCTTCTCTGACAACAGCGATCGACAAAGAACCTATCAAACACTGTAAAGCGCTTTGATCGACAATTGTTATGCTGAAACAAAGCATCTGTCCTTTCAGGACTATGCAACATAAATCATTAAAACGATCGAATTGGAAGTCTACAATTGGCTGAATACTCGCGATCGCCCTTAACTCCCCAACTCCCCTCAACTCCCCCCTCCCATCCCCCAGCCCCGCACAATACTTAATAAAAACTTTACAAAACTTACCCGATCGCCCAACATGGGTTAGAGTTATCCTAGAAAATCCAGCAATCCTGCAAAGCGTCAACATTCTCGTCACTTATCCAGTTTCGATGACTCAAACCCAAAGCACCAAAACCGCCACCGCACCAGCAATTTATTCCTTGACAATTGCTCCCGCCTGTGTATTGCGGGGTCGATCGGCGATCGCACAAGCCGGAGATGCGATCGCCCGTTTCGGAAAGCGGCCGCTAATCGTCGGCGGCAGCAACTCCCTCGCCGCCGCCCAACCCTACCTGCAACCAATCCTCGAACAGCAGCAGTTACAATCCGCTGAAACAGCCTACGGCAAAGATTGCAGCGAAACCAGCCTCGAAACCCTCCGCGCAGCAGCCCAAACCCATCAAGCCGACTTCATCATCGGTGTCGGCGGCGGCAAAGCCTTAGACGCCGCCAAACTCGTCGCTTATCAGTGCAAAATCCCGATCGTCACCATACCCACATCTGCAGCCACCTGTGCCGCTTGGACAGCCCTTTCTAACATTTATTCAGACCAAGGTGCATTCCAATACGATGTCACATTAGCCAGATGCCCCGACTTATTAATACTCGACTACAGCTTAATTCAAACCGCACCGCAGCGGACATTAGTAGCAGGAATTGGAGATGCGATCGCCAAATGGTACGAAGCATCAGTCAGCAGCGGACACTCCGAACAAACCCTGATTATTTCGGCCGTTCAACAAGCTAGAATACTGCGCGATATATTATTCCAAAAATCAGCCGCCGCCCTCAAAGAACCCGGTAGCGAAACCTGGCAAGAAGTCACAGATGCAGCCGTATTGCTAGCAGGAGTAATCGGCGGAATTGGCGGCGCCCAATGCCGCACTGTCGCCGCCCACGCCGTCCACAACGGCCTCACTCATCTATTAGCAAGTCACGGCACATTGCACGGCGAAAAAGTTGCCTACGGCATTTTAGTACAACTGCGACTAGAAGAAATGCTGCAAAACAATCAACTCGCCGCTAGCGCCAGACAGCAACTGCTAAAATTCTACAGCGAGATTGGATTACCCCAAACTTTAGACAACCTCGGACTCGGAGACATTACCATAGCAGAATTGCAGCGCGCCGCCGATATCGCCTGCAATCCCAATTCCGACATTCACCGACTGCCTTTTAAAGTTGTTCCCCAACAATTAATGGCAGCGATGGTTTCTACCACCGCACCTGTGGGAGAATTAAAGATTAAGAATTAAAACAGTTTGTAGTAAGGACTAAAGTCCTGAAAAGGCTGTGCTAGCAAGGACGAAAGTCCTTACTACAAACCAGGAAAACTGACAACTGACACAAAATAAATGACCTTGGATTGGATTAGCCCTGCTGACAGGTTGCAAAAACTACCGCCCTACGTATTTGCCCGTCTCGACGAACTCAAAGCCCGCGCCCGCGAACAAGGACTCGATTTAATAGACTTAGGAATGGGAAACCCCGACGGTGCCACTCCTCAACCAGTAGTAGAAGCCGCAGTCGCAGCCATCCAAAATTCTGCCAATCACGGCTATCCACCCTTTGAAGGAACTGCCAGTTTTCGCCGTACTATTACTAAATGGTACAGCCACCGCTACAACGTTGAACTCGATCCAGAAAGCGAAGCATTGCCTTTATTGGGTTCTAAAGAAGGTTTAGCACATTTTGCGATCGCCTATATCAATCCAGGGGACGTAATATTAGTACCAAGTCCCGCTTATCCGGTATTATTTCGCGGGCCGATTATCGCGGGTGCAAAAGTTCACAACATCATCCTCAAACCAGAAAACGACTGGGTAATTGACTTAGCCGACATTCCCGACAGCGTAGCCGAACAAGCCAAAATACTTTATTTCAATTATCCCAGTAATCCGACTGGAGCAACTGCACCCCGCGAATTTTACAAAGATATTGTGGCTTTCGCACACAAACATCAAATCTTGCTGGTTCACGATTTGTGCTATGCGGAATTAGCCTTTGACGGCTATCAACCGACAAGTTTATTAGAAATTCCCGGCGGTAAAGAAATCGGCGTCGAATTTCACACCATGTCCAAAACCTACAATATGGCCGGCTGGCGCGTCGGTTTTGTAGTAGGAAATAGCAAAATTATTCAAGGTTTGCGGACATTAAAAACTAACCTAGATTACGGTATATTTTCCGCATTGCAAACAGCAGCAGAAACAGCACTGCAATTGCCCGATAGTTACTTGGACGAAGTGCAGAATCGTTACAGGACTCGCCGGGATTTTATGGTTGAAGGATTGGCAGAGTTAGGATGGAATATTCCTAAACCTCTGGCTGCAATGTATCTTTGGGTCCCCTGCACTCGCGGCATGACTTCGACTGATTTTGCCCTGAATGTTTTGCAGCAAACGGGTGTTGTGGTGACTCCTGGCAATGCTTTTGGGCCCGGCGGCGAAGGATATGTGAGAATTAGTTTGATTGCAGATTGCGATCGACTGGGAGAAGCCCTGCAGCGCATGAAACAAGCAAACATTCGCTATCAATAGTCATGATTATTAGTCATTAGTCATTGGTTATTAGTTAGTAGTTACCAGCTAACAACTAATAACTATTTAATCGAGATTCAGGACAAATAAAATCACCTAATAAGGGTAAGGTGCTAAAACCAGGGGCTTCCCGATCGTTCTTCAGTGATATTCGGCGCACCCTAAAAATAGGGGTAAGTTGCGCCAAATATCACCCTACAAATGACTGATAACTATAACCTTTTAATTTGCTCAATCACCCAATCAAAAGTTTCCATAACTTGCTTGAGGGCAGATTCGTCTTGCAAAGTAAACAAAGCCAGACTCGGCGACCTTCTCTCCCCAGGTTCTGTAGGTAGCGACAGACCGATCGAACTCAGCTTACTTCTCAATTCCAGCCAATGTGGTTCCGCATTAAAAGGCGGCCCGGAACCGTAATTGTCAGCAGAAATCTCCATTCTGCCAGCAATATCTACAGTGAATAACTGATAGGGTTTTCTGCCCTTTTGAGGCAATTGGGCGGCGAAACCGCCGTAGGCGTCCCCCGTTCCCCACTGGATTTGAACTTCGGGTTCTTGACTTTTTGCCCAAAGGTAAATTGCTTTTGCCATATGCGCCTCGTCCGCGCCTCGTCTAGCTTTTATTTCCGCAAAAAATGAAGATTCATCCCAACGCCTTCTTTCGCGCGTTGCGCTGGATTTTTTCTGCTGTGCTTCGGCTGTCTGACCGATCACTCTGGGAACCAGCGTTTTTAAACCGTCTTCACTTACATACTGCTTAATTTCCAGCGCCAAAACTTCAACCGGGTCCATTTGTTCGTTGAGAAATTCCACCACTCGGCGCATTTCAGCAGAAATCTCGTCAGCTACAAACACTAAGCGAACTTTACCCGCTTGCAAATTAGTTTTAACCTTCTGCCAAAATAAATCTTCATTAGCATCTGCACCGAGAAACTCTTCAAAAATCTGTTCGGGATCGCGACCCCGATCGCGACAATTAGCTTCAAACAGAGCAATAATTGAATCGATGGGCCAGTAAAACAACGCATTAGCAGCATAGTCCATCGACTGACCCAAAACTTTTTGCCGCAGTTCGGCATTAGGAGTTCGCCGGACATCCACCAAAGTAGGAACTGCATTTTGGTCGAGAAACAAATGATCCAGCGACCACTGCACCGCTGTTTCCTCATCGCTGGCCACTGCTGCTTCCCGCGAAATTAACAGCCACCTGCGCGCCGTCGCCCGATCGATTTGGTCTCCTGCGATCAAATTAGGATAAGTTACTAGCAAGTCTTGTAACTGGTCTTCCGAGTCGTAGGGCTGTTCCATCATTTCTACCAGCCTATCGTCGTCCTGAATCAGATAAATACCTCCAGCCATGCAAGCCCACCTACTTAATTTTAGATTTTAGATTTTAGATTTTAGATTTTAGATTTCAGGCTTAGTTATTAGTCTTCAGTCTTCAGTCCGCAGCCAATAACTTGTGAAGGCCCAAGGCATTGGTCAGAATTCAATAAAAATTTTGAATTCAATAATTTTTATTGTTTGTGAATTCCACCAAAAAAACCTTCTGACTGATGACTGATGACTGATGACTAATCACTAATCACTAATACAACCAGTAAATACTCGCTGTGCTGGCCCGGTCATGTAAATCCGCCCAGAAACTTCTGCCCATTCGATTTCCAAAACGCCGCCAGGGAGCTCAACAGCAGTTGCCCGATCGCACTTCCCTACCAACACCCCAGCTACCACAGCAGCACAAGCACCAGTCCCACAAGCTAGAGTAACACCCGCGCCTCTTTCCCACACCCGCATTTTTACATAGTCTGAACGTACCACTTCAATAAATTCCGTATTGGTACGCTGCGGGAATGCTTTGTTGTGCTCGAATTGAGGCCCGACAGTTTCTAAAGCAATAGCCGCAACATCCTCTACAAAAGTAATGCAGTGAGGATTACCCATGCTGACACAGGTAACAGACCAAGATTTATCAGCAACTTCGATCGGCACATCTATAGCTTTGGCATCCGCAGCAGCCAAAGTTGTCGGAATTTCCGCCGCCAGCAGCCGGGGAACCCCCATATCCACCTTCACCTGACCGTCCGATCGCAATTCGGTGATAATAACGCCCGCACCGGTGTGAATCCGGTACTCAGTCTTAGATTCACTCCCCCCCTTAGCAAGGGAGGGGTCAATTTCTTCCGATTCACTCCCCCCCTTAGCAAGGGAGGGGTCAATTTCTTCCGATTCACTCCCCCCCTTAGCAAGGGGGGGTTGGGGGGGGTGAATTTCTTTCGATTCCAAATCGGCGATAAACTTAGCCAAACAGCGAATCCCGTTGCCGCACATTTCCGGTTCCGAACCGTCGGAGTTAAAAATCCGCATCGTATAGTCCGTGTCGTTTTGACCCGGAAGAGCAAATATCACACCGTCTGCGCCAATCCCGAAATGTCGATCGCACAAATCCACAGCTTGTTCTGGCGCGATCGCCGGTTCTGACGAGTGGCGGTTGTCAATCAGAATAAAATCATTTCCCAGTCCCTGATACTTCGCAAACTCGATCGGCATAAAAACAAACCTCTTTTGGTTAAAACTGATTAGATAATTTGATGGCCAAATTACCCATTTCCCAGTATTATAAAACTTTATGCAATTTCTAGTCCTTTCTAGTAAAATATAAACAAATATAATTTTTATAACTCCACAGGGATATCTAATTAATGCTGATGTCAATGGCTCAATGAATATCGGTCGAAAATTAGCCACCAAGGGGTTTCTCTCTCATTGGGGAGAGGCGCTTGTAATTGCGGCAGTAAGGGTTAAACGGTATAAACAGAAGAATATGGTTTAAGGTAATATTTGACTATATTTTTCTGAACTATGTCTGAATTTGAAACCGGATTGCCCAGCGTTCGCTTAATACAAAGCTACATCAAAGACAAAGAACAGGTGCAGCTCAAACTCGTTACCGGCGACTTGCTAGAGGGCAGAATTTTTTGGCAGGATCATAGCTGCATTTGCCTCCTCGATGCCTCAGAAACACAAATTCTGATCTCGCGGCCAGCAATTGCTTATCTCAAACCCAACGGCTGAGGAGACGGGGAGAGTGGGAGAGGGGGACAGTGGGAGAATGGAGACGGAGAGATTGGGAGAGGGAGACAGTCGAACAAATCTTCCTTCTTCCCTCTTCCCTCTTCGCTCTTCCCTCTTCGCTCTTCCCTCTTCCTTCTTCCCTCTTCCCTCTTCCTTCTTCCTTCTTCCTTCTTCCTTCCCTAATCGCTAAACAGCTTTTCGCTGACTTGAACCTTGACCAAAGGCAGCTTTAAAGCAGGTTGCGGCACCGGTGGTGAGGCCGTCCGCTGCATCAAGCCGAGCTCGTAGAAGCCGCCGCACAACAGCAAACGATCGCCTTCTTGCAAATTCGTAGTTCCGTCGGGCCAGCGAGTAAATTTCCCTTCCCGGCGGATCGCCCGCACCTGCACCCCGTACTGGGTCAGCAATTCTACCTCTGACAGTTTTTTGCCCGCCCAAGGGCTCTTTGCTGGCAGTCTCAGCCACTGGCAAGAACTGTCGCCCTGCGGTACTGCAACTTCCCCCTTCGCCAGTAACTCAAAACTGATGAGTTCTTCCGGTTCTCCCACTACAAAAAGTCGATCGCCCGAGTGCAAAGCTGTCTTCCCGTTAGGATAATCAATTTCCTCGCCATTCTCGCGGACGATCGCCATCACGCTGACGCCTGTCAACTGTCGCAAGTTAGTTTCTTCCAGAGTCATGCTGGCGATGGGAGAACCCGACGGCAAGCTGTACCACTCGCTGTTCATATCTCGAACCGCCACTTTCAAATCCCGCGAAATCGCCAAAGGTTCGCGCGGTGGCCGCAATTCCAGATAGCGGCTGCTGCGAATTTGCTGCACTTCCCGCCCGATCGCCATTGCCGAGATCCCAATACTAGCCAACAAGTGGGCAGACAGTTCTAAACTCGCCTCAAACTCCGGCTGCACGACTTCCCAGGCCCCCAGTTGGTAAAGCAGTTCGATGTCTTTATCTTGGTTGGCGCGCACCACAATATCCAAATCCGGGACTAACTCTAAAGCCCGCTTCAGACACAAGCGAGTGCTCATGGGATCGGGAAGGGCGATCGCCATTGCTTTTGCCCGTTCCACCCGGGCGGCTTCCAATACGTGCAAGCTGGCAGCATTCCCGTAAATGTAAGGAATTCCTTGGACTCTGCACTCTTGAATTCTACTTTCTGACTCGTCGATCACCACAACTGAACAGTTGCGGCTTTGCAGCATTTTGACTAAAATTCTGCCGACTCGCCCGTAGCCGCAAACCACAACATAATTTTGTTCCGGCAAAGTTTCAGCTATTTCCACAGGTTGGGATGTTTCGTCAAAATAGCGCTGCAAAGGCCCGAAATTTTCCGCCCATTTCAATAACTGCGGCACGCTTCTCAATACAAAGGGAGTCAGCACGAGGGTGACTGCCGTCGTTCCTAAAATTAACAGGTAAACGTCTCGCGAAACCAGCCCCATAGCTTGACCGGAACTAGCGAGTACAAAGGAGAATTCTCCTATTTGAGCTAAGCCCAAACCTGCGATCAATGCTGTTTTTAGCGGATAGCCAAATAGTCGGACGATCGGCGTTATAATCAAGAATTTGCCGACAAATACTATAAATACCAGTCCCAGAATTACTTCTAGATGGTTCCACAGAAACACCGGGTCAATTAACATCCCGATGGTGACAAAAAATAAGGATGCAAAAATATCTCGCAAAGGCTCGACATAAGTTAGAGTTTGGTCGGCATATTCCACCTCCGAAATCATTAAACCCGCCACAAATGCGCCCATCTCGATCGAAAAACCCAAATATTCTGTAAGCAGCGCAATCCCTAAAGCCAAAACCACAACTCCCAGCAAAAACAGTTCTCGACTTTCTGTTTTCGCGAGGTATCGCAGCAACTGCGGTACCATCCAAATGCCGGCGACTACAGCACCGACAGCAAATAACCCGATCCGCAGCAGGGCCCACGCTACCGTCATGCCGATCGCTTCTGCTGGCTGGTTGAGTGCCGGCAAAACTGCTAGCATTAGCCCCAAAGCCAAATCTTGAACTACTAATATTCCCAGCATGACTTGACCGTGGGAAGTACCGCCTTCATTGCGCTCCATCAAGCACTTGAGTACAACTGCTGTCGAAGAAAGCGACAGAATCGCTCCTAAAAACACCCCTTGAGCGGGCGATTCTACCCAGCCTACAGCCAAGGAAATTCCAGTAGTAATGGCGATCGTCAGCACAATTTGCAAGCCCCCCCCGCCCAAACTAATGGTTTTAACTTTTTGGAGTTCGGCGAAGGAAAATTCCACTCCCAAGGCAAATAACAGAAAGGCCACCCCAAATTCAGCCAGGGTGTCTACCTGAATTAATTCTTTAATCAGCCCCAAACCGGCCGGCCCAACTACGATCCCTCCCAGCAGGTAGCCGAGAATTACCGGCTGTCGCAACAGCGATGCAAAGAGTCCTCCTGCTGCGGCAGCAGCGAGAACTAGAACTAAGTCAACGATCAGTCGGAAGTCTTCTTGCACAACTTTATGAAAAAAGTATAAAGTTATATTATAGTGTCTAATGTGTTGATTATGTTTAGGGGGTTGACTGTAGTTGGGGAGCCAGGGCAACTGCAACTATAGAACCAGGTATTTTCTGAGACCAAATAGTTTCACTCCTCAAAAAAAGCTTAACCTCTTGCAAGTAGAGCGAGGCATTGCGCCTTGATTGAGGGTAATGTTTCACCTCAACGAGATGGGCGCGGTGAGATTAAATCAAGTTACTTTTTTTAATCCATTTCAGATCGAATAAAGTGGTGTTGATTACTTTTTTGTATTGAGCGGTTTTATCACGGTGTACGTTCACCGATCTGCGCTAGGTAAAAAGGATTAGTTAAAATCGTTTTTATTTATTCAAGCCCTGGTTGCGGATTTACCCGATATACTGGATAATTACTCAGGCACTTTTGTCTCTTTTTCTAGCAATCCCCGGTTTTGCTCACAATAAAGATTTAGGTTTTAGACAAGTAATTTGGTCGTTGCTCTTGATACCTCAAAATGACTTGTCCATTCGGGATGTAGGTAGGACAAAGCTGCCGTCGCACCTGTAAAAACTGCGCTAGAGGCGATCGAGTCCCTAACTGCAGGACACCCGTATTTGCTCGGTCACGAACTGAGCATTGCCGATTTCTACTTAATTCCCGTCTTCACCGACCTATCGCAGACCCCAGAGTACGAAGCAACGATCGCGCGAACTTCAAAGCTGCGGACTTGGTGGAATGAGGTCAGTCAACTTCCCAGTGTGAAGAAAGTCTGTGCTTGACATCTGTGCACTTTATAACTCACGGGTTTACAACCATGTCGCATTTATTTGAGCCATTGGATCAACGCGGTGTTACATTCCGCAACCGCATTGCAGTTTCTCCCATGTGTCAATATTCAAGCGTTGATGGATTCGCGAATGATTGGCATCTGGTTCATCTCGTCAGTCGAGCCGTAGGAGGGGCAGGGCTGGTGATGACTGAAGCAGCAGCAGTCGAGCCTGAAGGACGAATTACGCCGCAAGATTTGGGAATGTGGCAAGATCCTCACATTGAAATGTGGGCGCGAATCGTCGAGTTAATTCACCGCAACGGTGCAGTTGCGGGAATTCAACTTGCTCATGCAGGTCGAAAAGCCAGTACAGCACTTCCGTGGGATGGCGGCGATGTGCTTTCGGAATCTCAAGGAGGATGGACTTCGCTCGCCCCTAGCGCCATTCCATTTGAACCCGATAGCCCCGCCCCGATCGCTCTGAGTATCGAAGACATTCAGAAGCAGACGACACTCTTTGTGAACGCAGCCCAACGCGCTCTCGCAGCCGGATTTGACGTAATCGAGATTCATGCCGCTCACGGCTACCTACTGCATGAATTTCTGTCTCCCTTGAGCAATCAACGAACAGATGACTATGGTGGCAGTTTTGAGCATCGCATCCGGTTTTTATGTGAAGTCGTACAAGCGGTGCGAAATGTTTTGCCCGATCGAACACCGCTTTGGGTTCGCATTTCTGCAACCGATTGGGTTCCAAATGGTTGGGACATTGAACAAAGTATTGCACTCAGCGATAAATTAAAGTCACTGGGCGTTGATTTAATCGATTGTTCCTCAGGCGCAATTGTACCGGGTGAAAAGATTCCGACGGGTGCAGGTTATCAAACTACCTTTGCCGATCGCATTCGACGCGAAGCCAACATCGCCACCGGAGCCGTTGGTATGATTACTGCAGCCGCGCAGGCCGACCACATCATCCGTACAGGTCAAGCAGATATGGTATTACTTGCCAGAGAAATGCTGCGCGATCCTTATTGGCCGATGCGGGCTGCGAAGCAACTACGTCAATCAGTGCCTGCTCCAATTCAATACGCTCGCGCTTGGTAATTAAGCGGATTTGCGATCAATTTTACACAAATCCACTAGGAATCCCTTTTTTAGTGTTTCTGTAAACCAGTCGCTCAATAAAAGCTTTTTTGATTCTGCGATCCCTTCAAGTACAAGGCACGTTCTCATCGCCGTGACGCGAGTCGATTTAATCAACTAACAGGAGTGAATATGTCTGAGATTCAAAACAAGGTTGTCATCATTACAGGAGCAAGTAGCGGTTTAGGTGAAGCCACCGCTCATCGTCTAGCCGCCAGCGGAGCCAAACTCATGCTTGCTGCCCGCCGCGAAGATAGACTCAAGGACTTGGTGGCTGCAATCGAAAAAACAGGTGGCACAGTTGCCTATCGAGTCACCGATATTGCCGATCGCGCCCAGGTGCAAGCATTGGCTGACGCAACGTTGGAAACCTATGGACGCATTGATGTGCTGGTCAACAATGCGGGTTTAATGCCACTGTCTCCGC
Organism: Microcoleus sp. MON1_C5; assembly: GCF_036701875.1. NCBI lineage: Bacteria > Bacillati > Cyanobacteriota > Cyanophyceae > Oscillatoriales > Microcoleaceae > Microcoleus > Microcoleus sp. MON1_C5. The sequence goes on from NZ_JAUBRN010000055.1 coordinate 13,493, forward strand.
TTGACCAAATTAAGGTGGATGAGTGGGATCAAATGATTGATGTCAACATTAAAGGCGTACTTTACGGCATCGCAGCAGTGCTGCCGACTATGCGCCAACAGAAGTCTGGGCACGTAATCAACTTGTCGTCTGTTGCAGGACATAAAGTATTTCCGGCGGGGGCAGTTTACTGTGCTACCAAGTATGCAGTGCGAGCGATTTCCGAAGGGTTGCGGCTGGAGTCAAACGGTGAAATTCGTTCTACCAACATTTCACCCGGTGCGGTTGCGACTGAGTTGACCAGTACCATCACTCATGGTGATACCGCATCAGGGGTGAATCAGTTGTATTCAGTCGCCATTGATGCCGATGCGATCGCCCGGGCGATTGCCTATGCCATCGAGCAGCCCGGTGATGTGGATGTCAACGAAATGATCATTCGTCCGACTCGTCAGGAGTTGTGAAGTGGGGCGCATGAAAGTCGATCGACTCAACTGAATTTAACCCAATGGCTCAACGGGAGACCGAATGGCTGGTGAAATGCACTACATTCGAGGTTGCACAGGTAAGCCGTTGCTGCTGATTCATAGTCTGGCGGGAAGCGGGCGATCGGGGCATCCCATCCTCAACGAGCTCGCTGCTAAACGCGATCGGCTTGCTTACGGAGAAATCAGCAAAGTTTGTCGGTGGGTTCGATCGCACATCCCCTCGCGATCGGTTGGCACTTCCAATCTGTTTGTCGGAGGGCATGGTTGTGTCGATCGCACCTTCCCCCGTCCAACCCAACAATCTAATCAATCTAGCAACCATAATATCGGATAATTGTAAAGCAATTCACCAAGCCAACAGCATGAGTATTGACCAGTTAAACACAGACTACGGCATTGCCGGGAACCTCACCTTCGCCACCGGAAACGGTGGTTTCCCGATGATTCACATCGACAACGGTCAAGCCAAAGCCTTAATTTCTGTGTATTCCGGTCAAGTGCTTTCTTTTCAACCCGCCGCCGAAACCACAGACTTGATGTTCGTCAGCGAAAAAGCCTACTATGCCGAAGGGAAAGCCATCAAAGGCGGTATACCCATCTGCTGGCCCTGGTTTGGCCCCGATCCCGAAGCCTTGGGGCGTCCGAGTCATGGGTTTGTGCGGAATCGCCTCTGGAATGTGCTAGAAACCGCCACAACCCCAGACGGCGCAACCAAAGTCACTCTCGGGCTCAAGGATACCGATGAAACTAGAGCAATTTGGCCGCAAGCCTTTGAACTGGCGATCGTGATTACGATCGGCACCAGCCTCACTGTAGAATTAATCACCCGCAATTTAGGCGACAAAGCATTTCCCCTCACCCAAGCTTTGCACACCTATTTCCAAGTCGGCGATATCAACCGCGTGCAGGTTTTAGGTTTAGAAAATAGCCAGTATCTTGATAAAGCGGATGGTGGTGTGGAAAAAACTCAAGCGGGTGCAGTGGTAGTAACAGGTGAAGTTGATCGCATTTATCTCGATGTCACCAATGAATTAGTCATTGACGATAGCGCCCTCAATCGCCGGATTCGCATTAAATCATCTGGTAGTAAATCCGTCGTAGTGTGGAATCCTTGGGTGACAATTTCTGCAAATATGGCCGACCTTGATGATGCAGATTATCAGCGTTTACTCTGTGTAGAAACGACCAATGCAGCTACAGATATTGTGGAAGTTCCCGCTCATGGTGAGTTCCGCTTGCAGGCAATTTACAGCGTTGAACGCGACTAAGTAATTAGAACTTAATCTTAGCGGTGATGGGGTCAAAATTCCCAGTAAGCGGTTCAACATTTCGATTGGATATTTTGGGCGTTGCTGAAATCCCACGCACAAGACTGGGATTGTTTCTTTAAATACAACTTAAATGCCGATTAGCTGATTGAATTGAAACACTCTGTCACCCTAATGACTAATAATACCAAATCTAAAATTTCTCCCCTGTTTATTTCTTAGTCCGCGAACGACGTTCGGCTAATCGGACTCGAACCGTCTAGCCACCGACGAAAGTTTGTACGATCGGTTTCAACCGCCGACTCCGATCTTTTTACTTACCATCAATTATTATGCAAATCTTCAACTGGACAAAACTTCAAAATGGATCAGACATTCGCGGTATCGCCCTCGAAGGCGTTCCCAATGAAACAGTCAACCTAACGCCCGAAATTGCGACAATCTTAGGTAAATCCTTTGTCAGTTGGCTGGTGCAAAAAGTCAATAAACCAGCGGCAGAATTAACGATCGCGATCGGGCGTGACAGTCGCCTATCAGGGCCAAGCCTAATGCAAGCAGTCATGGAGGGAATTGCCTCAGTTGGTGCAACCGTGTACGACTTTGAAATGGCCTCAACCCCCGCCATGTTTATGAGTACCATTACCCCTGGTTTTGATTGCGACGGCGCGATTATGCTCACTGCTAGCCATTTGCCATTTAATCGCAACGGCTTAAAGTTTTTCACTGCCAAAGGTGGGTTACAAAAGCAGGATATTACAGATATCTTAACACTAGCCCAAAGCAATTACTTTGAGCCAGCCTCATCGCCCGGTAAGATTACAAAGCATGATTTTATCTCAGTTTATGCTAACCAATTTGTCACAAAAATTAGGGAATCAGTCAATCATCCCCATAATTTTGAGGAACCACTAACAGGACTAAAAATTGTTGTGGATGCGGGCAATGGTGCTGGCGGTTTTTATGTTGATAAAGTCTTAAAACCTTTAGGTGCAGACACTACGGGCAGTCAGTTTTTAGAACCCGATGGTACTTTCCCCAATCATGTGCCAAATCCCGAAGATAAACAGGCAATGCAGTCAATTTGTCAAGCGGTAATTGAACATCAAGCGGATTTTGGGATTATTTTTGATACCGATGTCGATCGGAGTGCGGCTGTCGATCAAGTTGGCAAGGAACTCAATCGCAATCGCTTAATTGCGTTGATTTCTGCGATCGTATTAAAAGAACACCCAGGCTCTACCATTGTTACCGATTCTATCACCTCTGATGGCTTGACACAATTCATCGAACAGGATCTAAAAGGGATTCACCATCGCTTTAAACGTGGCTACAAAAATGTGATTGACGAGTCGATACGCCTCAATGAAGCCGGACAGGAATCATGGCTGGCGATTGAAACATCGGGACATGGAGCTTTGAAAGAAAATTACTTTCTGGATGATGGCGCTTATTTAGTCAGCAAATTATTAATTGAATTGGCTAAGTCAAAGCTAGCAAATCAATCTTTGCCAGATTTAATTGCGAATTTAAAAGAACCCGAAGAAAGTGCAGAATTTAGGATTAAGCTAGGTGTAGATGATTTCAAGGCTCACGGCGAGCGCGTTATTGAACAACTGCAAGAATTTGTCTCTACCCAAGCAGACTGGAAAATAGTTCCCAATAACTACGAAGGTTTGCGAATTTCCTGCACGTCAGCTAGCGAATCCGGCTGGTTTCTGTTACGCTTATCACTCCACGATCCGGTGATGCCTTTGAATGTTGAGTCGAATGTTAAGGGTGGTGTCGCTCACATAGTAGCTCGGCTTTTAGCTTTTTTCCAAACCACCGAATCCCTTGATTTTTCGGCACTATCGATCTAAGTTTTACTCGTGTCAGACTATTAGTAAACCAAACCCAAGGAGGAATTTAATCATGTGGCTTTTAATCATAAAATGTTCTGCTGAAAGCTGGGAGACCCATTCCAAAGCTTTCAAAGCCATCGCGGCCAAATATCCGGCTACGCCTTCCTCTTCCAAAAAGATGAAAGGCGACGGTCAACGCATCATGGAATATCAGCTTGAGAATGTCAATGATGTAGAGGAATTTATGGAAGAATGCTTAACATTAGATGGTTTCACTGCTACCTTTGAATCCCTATAATTCTAGGTGATAACATTATAGCAAGTCTCAATTTTTATCTCATACCATTTTAGAGGTGAGATTTTAAAATTGGGAATCAATACTATTATGCCAAAAACAGGCTACAATAACTAGAGAGTTTGAAGAAGGTTGTCGGAAAGTAAACGGCAAAGAAAGAATTGATTTAACAGCTCTTGAGTTAAAAATAATTCGGTTGTAGCGCCGTGAACTATAACTAATACCAATTGTTAAAGGTTATGCAACAGTAGCTAGGACAGATAAAATATAATCCAATCCTATCCGCTTAGAGAGGAAGAGTGTTTCTGTTGAAACTTGGACTCTCCTTGATTTGTGGTGGAAAGGGTAGTGTGAGCGTCTGGCTCAAACGGGCTTTCCTCCCCGGACTACGGGAATTTTTATTATGGTTATCACCCCAAGTTAAGTATTTATTAAAATTAGTCTCTCATATCCAAATCTGTGACCGAGCTTTTTACCTACGGCTGTTTCTCTCGAATCATTGCGGATTGGTATAGTTAGTCTAGATAGTTAAAAATATATCAGCGAGAGAAAGGTTAAGGACAGCGAGTGATGGTAATGACTGTGAATCGAGACAACTGCGGGCTAAGTGCGGAGATAGTTAGGGGTTTGATTTTGCCGTGGCGGCAGTTCAAAGCAAACAAGCTAACCGCCAGTTCGATCGGGGGAATTGTTGCTGGCCTTCTAAGTTTTGCCCTGCCGGTGCAAGCTTTGCAGGTAGTGGTGACGCCGACAAATCCCGAACTGGGAGATACGCTGTCAGTAATGATTCAGGTTGACGGTAACGGCGGGGAAACTCCCAAAGTTTCTCTACAGCAAAAAAACTACCCCGCGTTTCCCATCGGCAACGGGCGCTTTCGGGCCCTGCTGCCGACGACGCCGTTAGAGAAACCCGGTGCCCGCCAAATCCAAGTCACAGGTGATGGACAAGTGCAGAAGTTGAGCGTGCAAGTGCGCGGTCGAGATTTTCCCACTCAATCCATCTGGCTACCGCCTGGGAAAGACGAGGAAGGTACAGATGCTGAATTCGATCGCGTAGACGCATTTAAAGCACTGGTGACACCCGAAAAATTTTGGGACGGCAAATTGTTGCGCCCCAACTCCGGCGAAATTACTACTATTTACGGGGTGCGACGTTATTATAATGGGGTATTTGCTCAAGACTACTACCACCGCGGCGTCGATTACGCAGGTGCTTACGGTTCCCCTGTAGTGGCACCGGCCGCAGGTCGGGTGTCTCTAGTGGGACGCGAATCGCAAGGCTTCAAAATCCACGGGAACGTGGTTGGTATCGACCACGGTCAGGGGGTAGCAAGTATTTTGATGCACCTCAGCCGGATTGATGTCAAGGAAGGCGATGTCGTGAAAGCCGGTCAAGTAATTGGTGCTCTGGGGTCAACGGGGGCTTCTACAGGCCCTCACCTGCACTGGGGACTTTACGTGCACGGGCAGTCCGTCGATCCTGTACCTTGGCGGCTTCAGGGAGTTGAGTAGGATTTTTTACAGGTTTTGAGGGATTTATCAGTCAATTATGGGGTAAGTTTGTGGCTGGGGTGTGCAGATAACTGTTATGGGTTATCTGTATTGAGTTAGGATTTGTATAAAATTTCTCACCTCAACCCTCACAACTCGAATCTCAAGACGCTAACAATCGCGTCTTCACAAAACTTTATTAATGATGCCGTTGAGCGGGGACGCATATATGAGTATTGAAAAAATTGTTGAACAGGCTTTGCAGGATGGTTATTTAACGCCGTCTATGGAAGCTGAGGTGGGACGGATCTGCAATACGGCTTCGGAATTGTCGATCGAAGAGTACATGGCTCTCGATCGTCTGATGGGATCTTTGTTGACTGGGGAAGTTGTGGTACTGCCACGCAAACAGTTCATCAACGTGATGGAAGAGTTGGTCCTGAGCGATGCGATCGCTAGGGTGGCCGAAATTGAGGCGACGAGCGACCTGAGTCTAGATGTGGGAGATATTGCAGCTTATGCTTTAAATAGGCTGCCACCTCTGTACGCTACGACGGAAGAGGGCGCTCACTTTCAAAGGGCTAGGGCTAAAGAGCAACTTCACGATTTGATTTCCAAAGAAGTCAACGCAGCGATCTCCCGCAACTTGGATCGGCCTGACACCCCAAACCCCACAGCTTTGGGCAAGTCTTCTGGAAACGAGGTTCTTTCACAGCTAAGCACTTGGCTGCAAGCTAACGCCACTAATTTTGAGCCGCAGCCTTAGTACCACCCCAACAGCTCTATTTCAGTTAAGTCTATCCCGCTCAATTCAGAAAGCGGGATTTTTAGTTTCTGAGTCAGCAAGATTCATCTGAAGACCGAAGCCAGAAGGCACAAGACCGAAGCCAGAATTAAAGAAAAAAAATTAAAATTTAAGAGTTTTCTTTATTTGTTACATCAAATAAAAAATTCCCTCTTCCTCCTTCCCTCTTCCTTCTTCCTTCTTCCCTCAAACGATTAATTGTTGCTGTCAGAAGAGTCTGCCGAGGGGCCAGCGGTAACTTTTGTTTCTCGCTTTTCGCGTTTTTTCCGTTCCGCTTGGATGACATCTTGAAGCACTATTCGCGCTTGAGCCATTTTTTCCAAATTGCTGCGGTACAAATCTAAATCTTTGCTAACTTTGTCTTCTGGCAGGTGCAAGGCCGCACTGACTTTAGCGATCGCGTTGTTTCGCGTTTCTTGGTCTTTTACTAAGTTAGGGTCAGCTTTTTCTAACAGCGAGAACAAACCGATCGCGAACAACCGGCTGTACTTAAATTGAGGGTTGCTGGCGATCGCCCCTAAAGACGCTTGTAACTCCGCTGTATCTTCAAAGCTGGTCGAACGATCGAGCCACGAGAGCAACTCTGGCCCGGAAAGTCTATCTGCCAAGCTTTCCAATCGCTGAGCGTCTTGCTTGTAGCGATCTGGATCGTCTTCTAGGGACTTGCACAAAGCGTTAAAAATCGAAACTCTGTCTGCTTCTGGGGCGTACCCAAGCATGAATCGATCGAAAGCTGTCACTACACCCAAAGCATAAATCGGGTCGTATTGAAAATCGGCATTCGCCGAAAGCAAGTGCATTTCTACCATCAACTCTTCCACCACTCGACGGTAAATTGAATTGATCGGTCGAGTGTGAATCGTATAGAAACTTCGCTTAGTATCTGAAACAGTACGGTTATTGTTCACCTGAGTCTTATAGATAAATAATTTTGCCGTAGCGGGCGTGCCAGCGCGGCGTGAGTAAAGTCGGGGGAGTCAATTCTGCGATCGGTCTGACAAAAAGTGCCAGTTTTTTAAGCGTTGCCGCCTCCTTGCGAGACAAAATTTTATCAAAAAAATTTTACGCGCGATCGGCAGCAACAATTAATATGTCGCAATAGGAGGGAAAAACCCCAGTATCTTTACAATCATAGCTTAGCTGGGATCGCTCATAAATCTAATCTTCTGACTTGCCCAGCCTAGATATGGTCTTGCATATCACAATAACTTTTTTTTGTCAACCCCTAATGGTAAAAAATCAAACAAACATGACAATTTCTCCTGAATTAATAGCTTTAGCCCAGTACATGGCGGGCGAATTTGACAACCGGGAACAAGCGCTAGCAGAGCCGACGTGGTACGTCCACCTTCGTTTGTGGCAAAGACCCCTGCCGGTTCGTTTATTTTCCGAACCCAGCATTGCCCTGTTTGCCGAACAAGCCAACATTCTGGAATTAGACAAGCCATACCGCCCCCGCATCGTGCAACTGAGGCACTCACAGATAGCGCCGGGACTGATTGAAGCTCAGTATTATATGTTCCACGACATTACAGCCGTCAAAGGAGCCGGTTGCAACCCCGACTTGCTTGGAAAGCTAACGAAGGAGCAAATCCAACTCCTCCCCGGCTGCACCCTGTCGGTTGCAGTGCAAAATTTAGGCTCAAACAGCTATCGCTTTCGGGCATCTTTGCCGGAGGGAACTCGCTGCGGCTTTGCCTACGGGGGGCAAAATTACCAAGTAGACTTGGGATTTGAAGCCGCAGGCGAGGAATTTCTCAGCTACGACAAAGGAATAAGCCCCACGACAGGCAAGGCTATCTGGGGAGCTTTAATGGGCCCTTTTAGATTTGTCAAGCGTCAGGATTTTGCTGCTGAGATATTGGTTTGAAGCAAGAAGCAACAATAAACAAGGAAGAAAGATTTAGCTATCTAGGATAGAAGGCAAGACTTTACCTTGACCTATTCTTCTACTTTAGTGTTTTGGTGAACCTCTCAACCTCTCAAGAAAGGAAGAAAGCATAAGGAAGCTGGCAAGAGTTTACCTGCTTCCTATTCTTGTGCAGGGTTCCGGCGCATTTTGTGAGCCTCAAGCTTAAATTACCCGCGACACTGCAATAGATGCCAGCAGGAGTGCTCAACTTGCGCGTGGCACCCCCTCTAGAGCTTCTTCTTCCGTTTCAAAGATTTCAAACACAGAATCCATCATGGTGACTTCAAACACCAGTTTGGCTTCGGGATGAACATTGCAAATGCGGAAACTTCCCTTAACTTTATCCGCATCCCGCATACCTGCTACAAGTGAGGTCAGGCCAGAACTATCGATAAAGTTAACCTGACCAAGATTCACTACGACATGGCGGCTGAGTTTGGAAATACACTCTTGCAACTTGAGGCGGAATTGCCAAGCTGTAGTGATGTCCAACCGTCCTGTCGGTGCTAAGACGATAACTGTTGTACCGTCTTGAAGCGTGTGGGTTTTTTGATCAATATGAATCACTGACCCTTCCCTCAAATTTATTATCTATCGCGGTGGTTACTGTCCCAGTAGTTTAACTCAGGTCGGTGACTGCTGAGGCATCCAATTCGCCCAATCTTGCGGTTTTAAGAACTTCGAGTAGAGTTCGGCTTCGGGAGAGTTGGGTTCTGGTTCGTAACAGTATTCCCAGCGTACCAAAGGTGGCAGGGACATTAGAATCGATTCGGTGCGTCCGTTGGTCTGCAAGCCAAAGGTCGTGCCTCGATCGTACACCAAGTTAAATTCAACGTAACGGCCGCGGCGGTAAAGTTGGAAATTACGCTCGCGCTCGCCGTATTCTTTCGATCGGTGCTTTTCAATAATAGGGGTGTAAGCCGGCAAAAATGCCTGGCCGCAATCCTGTACGAAGGCGAACAGCGACTCCCAAGTCCTAGGTTCCGGCACGCCGATGTTGTTGCTGCACTCAGCGGCTTTACCTTTGACATGATGGTCGCGGTAAAGCGCGCCTTGAGCGCTTTGGTAGTCAAAAAACAGGCCGCCCACGCCGCGGGTTTCTTGGCGGTGGGGGAGGTAGAAATATTCGTCGCACCAGAGTTTAAAGGTCGGATAATATCCGGGATGGTGGCGATCGCAAGTTGCTTTCAGAGTTTTGTGAAAATGAGCTGCATCCTCAGCCAACGGGTAATAAGGAGTCAAATCTACACCGCCGCCAAACCACCAAATCGGCCCAGCCTCAAAATAGCGGTAATTCAGGTGAACCGTAGGCAAGTAGGGATTGCGGGGGTGCAGCACCATCGAAGTACCCGTTGCATAGAAATCGTGACCGGCAGCTTCTGGGTGCTTTGCCAGAATCAAAGCCGGCAAACTTTCGCCCCACACTTGGGAGAAATTGACTCCCCCTTGTTCAAAAACATCGCCTTCGCGCATGACGCGAGAACGTCCGCCGCCGCCTTCGGAGCGTTCCCAAGAGTCCTCCTTAAATTTGCCCAGACCATCGAGCTGTTCGAGGGATTGACAAATTTCGTCTTGTAGGCTTTTCATAAATTGGCTGACTCTAGCTCTAGAGTCAGCGGGCGGCAAAAACGGGGAAGTGGCGGTTTTAAGTGTTGTAGAAACTGTCATAAAATTTTCTGTTGTCAGATTTGAGTCTTAGATGGGCGATGAATCCCAAATCCAGTCGTCATGTAATTATGCCACCGCAGGTCGGCAAATGATCGCTATGAAGTTACATTAAAAAATAGCAATAAAAATATACTTAAACCTGCGATCGAAAATTCGCTAACCCAATTGCAGAGCTATGGTGGAGAACACAATGCCCAATACACTCGATGTTAGTTCAGTCTTAGAAATCCTGCGACCCGTGCAAGATCCCGAACTGCAAAAGAGTTTGGTGGAATTGAACATGATTCGTAACATAAAAATTGACGGCGGTGTCGTCAGTTTTACTTTAGTGCTGACAACGCCTGCTTGCCCGCTGCGAGAATTTATTGTCGAAGATTGCCAAAAAGCGGTCAAACAGTTGCCAGGAGTCGAAAAAGTGGCGGTGGAGGTGACAGCCGAGACGCCCCAGCAAAAGGGTGTGGTCGATCGCCAAGGCATTGAAGGAGTGAAAAATATTATCGCAATTTCCAGCGGCAAAGGCGGCGTCGGCAAAAGCACAGTGGCGGTAAATGTGGCAGTAGCGCTGGCGCAAACTGGCGCTAAGGTGGGTTTGCTGGATGCGGATATCTATGGGCCCAATGACCCGACAATGTTGGGTCTGGGGGACGCGAAAGTGATGGTTAGGGACGGGAAAAGCGGGGAAAGCCTCGAACCCGCCTTCAACTACGGCGTCAAATTAGTGTCGATGGCATTTTTAATTGACAAAGACCAGCCCGTCATTTGGCGCGGCCCGATGTTGAACGGGATCATTCGACAGTTCCTCTATCAGGTGAATTGGGGCGATTTAGACTATCTGATTGTCGATATGCCTCCGGGTACGGGAGACGCGCAGTTGACAATGGCGCAAGCGGTGCCGATGGCTGGTGTGGTGATCGTGACGACGCCGCAGACTGTGGCATTGTTGGACTCCCGCAAGGGTTTAAAGATGTTCCAGCAGTTGGGAGTGTCGGTGTTGGGAATTGTGGAAAACATGAGCTATTTTGTGCCGCCGGATATGCCCGACAAGCAATACGATATTTTCGGTTCCGGTGGCGGGGAAAAGACTGCTGCTGAGTTGGGAGTGCCGCTGTTAGGCCGCATTCCGCTGGAAATTCCGTTGCGGGAAGGTGGGGATTCGGGGGTGCCGATCGTGGTGGGGCAACCGGGTTCTGCTTCAGCTAGGGAGTTGCGGGCGATCGCGGGCCGCATTGCCGGTAAAGTTTCCGTAGCAGCCTTAGCCTAACAAACTCTCGTTTCTGGGCTTTGCCTCGCGTCTTCCTGTAAACGAAGATTTGCCTAGTTCTCAGGCTCTGCTTGGGAACTAGAAACGAGAAAAGGTAAGCTATAAAGAGCCAACTTAACATTCACAGAATTATGATTTTTCCAGGTTCGGCAGTTCGAGTTAAAGATAAGGGTGAGATTTACTACGCCTTTCAAGGACAAGTTCAGCGAGTTAGCGATGGGAAGGTCGCGGTACTGTTTGAAGGTGGCAATTGGGACAAGCTGATCACGTTCCGGCTGTCGCAATTGGAACTTGTCGATGCTACGGCTGGTCGGGCGAAATAGTCAGTTGACAGTTGACAGTTGACAGTTGACAGTTGTCAGTTGTCAGTTGTCAGTTGTCAGTTATTGTTTATTAGTACCCACTTACAAATAATAATAAATAACAACCAACAGCCAACAACCAACAGCCAACCGCCAACAGCCAACAACCAACAACCAACTGCCAACGGACTAATATGCGTTTACCTTTACCCCAATTTGCTACAAAAGAGCGCCATCCCGATCGCATTGCTGAGGTAATCGAGACGGCAACTTCGGAATTTTTGGCTCAATGTTTGGAACCAGAAGACTTAAGTTTTCCCGTGATGCCACCTTTTGGGAGTTGGGTGAAGGCCGAGGATGAAGAGTCGAAAAATCAAATCTACGGCGTGGTTTATTACGCTACGACTAGCCCGATCGACTCGGTGCACAGAGCTCGCGCTTTGGGTTTGTCGCTGGAAGAGTTGCGGGAAGAACAACCGCAGATTTTTGCGATGCTCAAAACCGAGTTTCGAGTGGCGATTGTGGGGTTTGAGGCTGCGCCGGAAAGGTTCAACGGTCACGGCCCATCGAGGGGTAAAATTTATCAGTATTTGCCGCCGCGCCCGCCGCAAATTCACCAGGCGGTTTATCGCTGCGAACCGGATGAGGTGATTGATTTTACCGTGCAATTGGATTTTTTGAGGACGCTGCTGGGGGTGGCTAATGCGCCGGTGGATGCGCTGACGGCGGCGGCGATTCGGGAGATTTATCAGTTGCGGATGCGCGATCGATCTTGGTTGGTAGAAGCGGGGAGGAGTTTGAGTGTTTTGCTGAAGGATGATTATGACAGGTTGAGGGTGATTTTAAGTCAGATTCATCCGTAGGGAAAAGCTGAATAGTATGTTTGAGGCCGATCGTCAAATATTCAGGCGATCGCACCAGCCCGACTCTGGTATTTGACCGGCCTTACAATTAATTTGAGAAAGAAGAAACGAGCGCACTTAATTCAAAATGCGATCGTCCCATTGAGTTTTGCATAGCACTGCGGCTGATGTAAAAGACCATTTTTGCCCAATTTAATTTAAAGAAACATAGCGAATCAAACTCCGCACGAGCTTGCCGATAGTCGGGGCGGGTAAAATCTGCGACCATTCCAGAACTGCTGCAAAGCGACGCAAGTAAAGTGCGCTAACCATTTTATCGATTCCCAACTGCTCGCCAATCACTAGGATCGGCAGAGGTTCCCGGTCTGTTTCAGCAGGCACAGGATGTGGCTGCGAGGTCGGCGATGTCTGGATTTCGTTGATATCTGTGGCAACAAAAAGCTGTGTTTGAGTCATTGCGCTCGATCTCGTCGATCCGATTGGTGCTAATTGTCAACAATCGGCTGTGTAGGGCCTTAGATGACAATCAGCAACGTTTACAGGAGCGTGACTCTCTGACACAATCGGGAGCATGGCAAGAGCAGGTAAAGCCCTCAAAAAAATATTAGAGGCATACGATATCAGTCAATATCAATTGGCAGCAAAGATGGAAATCGATCGCTCAAACGTTAGCCGTTGGGTAAGTGAAGAACGAGACCCGTCGGCTGAGGCGGTATTTGCCATTAAGCAAGCGTTGCAAACATTCAATCGAGAGGCTGCTAATGAATTCGTCAGGTTGTACCTGGGAGATGGCGAGGAAAACGGTTAATTTCTGAGGTGTGAAGAGTCTCGCACCTCTCATTGTCCTGCATTCAAGGGCGATCGCCTATTAGTTTGCAATCATTTATTTAAAGCGAGAAAGATTATATGTGGGTAGAGATAACAGGGCTCAATCAAGTTCCCGAATGGGGTGTGTTGAAGGTAAAAGTTGAGGGTACTTCAGTGATTTTGAATCGTCAAGGTCTGAATGTCACTTGTTACCGCAATGCTTGCACTCATTTAGAATATCCGATCGACATGGGTAAGGTAAGCAGCGGTATCATTACCTGTCCGTTTCATAAGTATCAGTACAAATTAGATACTGGTAAATGTTTGAATGCACCCAGCGATGCCCTGGAATCTTATCCGGTAAAGATTGAGAGCGATCGCGTTTTTGTAGACATAGATTAGTTATTCGTTATTAGCTATGAGACAGGGGTTTAAACCCCTGTCTCATAGCTAAAGTCGTCTTTAGACGACTTTAGATTAATATTTGATATCAAGTCCGGCTTAAATACTCCGTCACTCTCTTAGTCTGCGGAGGCAGACTTGGTTTGATCAAGAGCGGTTGAAACCGCCGAACCATCGAGGGAGTAGCCAACCCGGATTTACTTTCAACCTACCATTTTCGCGCGCCGCTGACGGAAGAAAATCGCCAAAAGCCCGATCGCACCTACCGCCAAAAGCAGCCATTCTTCCGGTTCAGGAACCCCCGAAACATTCAGAGGATTATTCGGCTTACTCAACTGTTCCTTACCAGATTCTACCTCTCTGTCAAATCGATCGCTCTTAGCTTCCGCTGCTTTTAGCTGCTCTCTTTGCGCGTCATTAACTAACACAATCATCGAAGAATAAGGCGTCACCACTTTGAAATTTTTAGCTACTGCGTGCATTGCATCCAGTTGCGTCAGTTGATTTGAACTTTTCTGCTTGCTAAGTGCAGTTATCAACTGCCGCGCAGCTATCGGTTTAAAGCCTTCATTTCCGGCATTTTTGGACTCTGCAACTGGCGCCGATTTTGCGGTTTTTCCCGACTGTGGCGTTTTGGCATAACTCCAAACATAGCCATCCACAATGCTAACTGTAGATTTGCCCGAAGCTGCTGTCGTTGCTACTCGCTGCATCGCCTCTTTCATATCTGTAGAAACTCCGCCGCCGCTATCTTGAATCACCTTTAAAGTTGCGTCGTCGTAGCCGGGGGGCAAACCTCCCAAATGCACTGTCCATAGGGGTGCAGAGATGGAAAGTTTAAGTTTGCGATCGTCCGACAATTCGTAACTGTGGCGATCACTCACCACAAATACAGTATCGTAACTTTTATCGCCCCGCAACTGTGCAAACTGTTGCAGCATATCTTTGAGCTGGAGCGTACCGTAAAATGTCACCTTTGCGGCATCGAAATTGCGTACATCTTCCACAAACTTAGGTGGCATTCCCGCAGCGCTGGCGACATACAAATCAACAGCATTTTTTCCGGCTGCATTAGCTTTCAACCATTCAAAAGTCTCTTTTACTTCCTTACTTTCAGCCGCCATGCTGCGGGAAGTATCGAGAATAACTGCAAATTTCTTGCCTTGCGGTAGGGAGTAATTTGCATCAGCCAGCGGCTTAGCAGAAATGATATTTCCTCCCGGTAGAATCGCCTGCTGCGCTGTTAGAGGTTGCTGTGCGACTGCGGGCCAAAAGGGTGGTAGCCAAGTTTCTCTTGCTTCTTTCCCGCTGTATTTTACCTCTTTTCCGGCGATCGTGCGGCGAGTATTTTGGTCCCAAAAAATGTTGCGTTTTTCAGCCAAAACAGGCATCGCCCAACCCTGTGGCTGCCGCATGACTTTGTAAGTCAGCCACAGGTGCATTTCGGTTGGCCCGTCAGTTTGGGTGAATTCTCGTTTAGCCGGGATTGGAAAAGCCCGCAAGCGGTATTGTTTGGGGCCAATTTGTTCTAGCAAAGCCGGATCGACTCTTTCTACTACCTGTTGATTGTAGACTTGCTGTGCGGCACCGCGAGGCGATACCGTAAATACAAAACGTTTGTTTAAATCCCCAGTATCTCCTAGCCAAACTCCTGTAACTGCGGCGCTTTCAGGCAGGGAAAAGTAGTAAAATACTTCTTGCAAGTTCGGCGTTTGATTTTTGTAAACTTCGTAGAGTTGAACGTCAGCCCAATCGCCGTTTTCTTTGACTGTCACTTCTTGCGACTGCAACCATACTTTTTCCTCACTGACATTCAGCAAACCAGCTTTAGCTTCTTCGCGGTTTGATGTTGACTGCACCGCGTGTTTTACTGCTTCTGTGTCGCCTTTTTGCAGTTCTGTATCGAAGAATTCGCCGTAGAGTTTTTCTGCTTTTTCCACATCAGCACTAGAGCCTTGATACAAAAACGGCGACATTAAAAAATTATAGCTGTTCTGCACCGTTTGAGCTGCTCCGTCAGGCAAATTCAAAGTATTTTTGTAGAGCTCATAAATGTGGTTGTTTTCTCCTACAGTGCTCAGGTAGCGGTAAGGCGACAAATAAGCGTTAACTAAGCCCGATCGAATCATATCAGACTTGGCTAATAAAGTTTGGCGAACCGTGTCATTTGCCGGCGGAGTCGCCAGCATTTTCAGTGCTGCAACTTGTGGCTGCTGCTGCAAAGCGGAGAAAATAGCCAGCCAAGCTGCTATGACTCCCAAACTTCCAATTATCGCTTTATTTTTCCCGTATTGTGCAGCAAAACTCTGCCATATTTTCCGCCCGGAATGAATGTAGAGAAAGCCGTACAGCGAAGGCATGACAACGAATAAGCTACAGGTTAAACCAAAGAATATCAAGAATAGCGCTATCCAAGTTAAACCCGAAATTAAACCCCATACCCACGCCCCGTATCTAAACATATCCCAAAATGGTAATACCCATGTAAACTTGAAGAATTCAATCACTGCACTGAAGAATCCAGCAACTGTCACTAATCCCACAGGTACAGCGTAATACATCAGCAATGTTGCCGCCCAAATGCCAACTACTAGCATTAAACTGTGACATCCTAATTGCAGCCACGCACTTCGTTTTTCTCCGCTCAATCTTAAAAAAAGAGGCTGTTTATTAGGGGAAGTTTGAAAATCTGAGATATTTTGAACATTTTCTCTTTTACCCAGATATCCGTACAGCATTTCCACTGAAAATGCTGCAATGCACAAAGCAATAGTAGCGATGATTTGATAACTAGCTGGGGTGAGTTCTCGCAGCAGGAACAAGCGGAGCAAACACAGCAAAAATAGCGGTGCTTCTACGCCGTAAAACCAACGCATTAGCTCTAGGGGTTGCTCGCTAAAACGCCTATACCCTATTACTGTACATACCGTGGGTACAGCGATCGTAGCTGCCATCGTCAAAGTAAACTCTAGCGGGATGATGCCATCGATTGTCGCCATAATTAATGGCACTCCTATAATCGGCAAAATTCCCAAGTAAACAAGCGATAAAAAACTCAAATTCCAGAACCAAAAAATTCTTTTTAAAATTCCCTCAAATACCTGTTTTATTTTCATTCATTTCTCCTTGTAAGCTTTGTTTAACGCTAGCGTAGACGTTACCAGCAAACTCTTTTACTTCAGGATTTTCTGCGGGTAACGAACTGTTAAATAAAATGGAAACTAGCACCCAATTGTGATTTTTGTGAGTGAGATCGCTGCCGATACGGGACATGAAGTTATCTGTAGTTAGCTGTGCAGATTGCAGCCAGTATGCTGCTGAGAATTGGTTGTTTTTGAGAGACAGCCAGCGCGCTGTTACTGAAGGAGTTAGTTGTTTTTTTTCTATGCGATTTACGGGAATTCCGCTCGCTACAAAACACAACTCGGGGGCGTGATAAGTTTGCCAGGATGTGCTGGCTACTGTGAGCATGGAACCGCGCAAGTTGCCGGCGACAAATCTGATTTTTTGTGTTTGCGTGTCCGGATAGTTGCCAAAGAATTTTTGTTCGCTAGCATTCAGGGGAATTGACTCTGATTTAATATATTCAGGCAATCTTAAAGGTGCGATCGCCATTTTTGACGTTTCTACATGAGACAGTTGAGCCATGACTGCCAAAACTGTGACTGCTGCAATTATTCCTGGTTTGGCTAAAGGGTGATTTTCGAGAATTTCTGATTTGGGTTTTGCAGAAATACCGCGGGTTTTTTCTGGCTGAAATTTCGGTACTCGTTGCAGCATTAACCAGGTCACAAAAGAAGCACATACTAAACCGACAATTCCCAGAGGAACGTGAATAATTTCTGCTATGTTTGGCTGCTTAAACACTTCTGAAACCAGGACTAACACGGCAACCCGCGCAGCGTTAGCAGACACCAACATTAAGAGATTAGCAGCGCCGACTGCTAGCCATTTTAACCTCAATTTACGCCCTTCCAGCCAGGTAGCAGATAGGAAAAATAGCGTTCCGACTAAGAGGGTTTTAATGCCACTACAAGGCACGTCAACGTGAGCGATGCCGTTTTCCAAAACGATAATATCGTAAGAAGAAATAGCGCCCACGTGCAGCATTGAGAGCAACTGTTCTACTACCTGAGCAGTCAGCACTCGCGCCGGCAAACCTAAGCCGCTATTAAACTGACTGTTGAATGGTAAAATACAAGCCAGCAAGCCCGCCACAGGCAAGTTTTTTTGCCAAAAGTTCTGCTCCACGAATAAGCCGCACAGCCCGTAAGTTCCGAGGATAAATAGCAGGACAGTAACTTGTTTGATATCAATTATGTACTGAAGGGCGATCGAGCAAATACCCGCACCCAACATCAACAGCAGCGGATATCGCCTCAAAACGAAATTTGGCGAAAATCCCGGCGGGCGATCCTCTTCGAGGGCTACGCTAACGGAGTTCCCAATCGATCGCACTACTAATGCTACAATCAGAAAGCCAATTACTATCTTGTACAGTGTGGGTATCTCAACAAATGAGGATAACAGCCACTTAACAGCCGAGATATTAGCCCAAAACCAAGCAAGCGCCAGTAAAAAAGGAGCCAGCCAAACCCAATTAACCGCAGGATGAGGAGTAACAGAATCTGGAATTGCAGAATCAGTGATATTGGTGCGCTGCATGATACTGCTTGACATTCACGTTGGTGACATCTTAGCTCAGCCAAATTGGTAATGTCTAGACCGATTATTTAAGTTTTGTCAAGCTTCGATTTTCTCTACAGAGAAGCTAGCGTTATAATAATTAATTTTAGCGGAGGTAAAAATGAGCGAAAAAAGCCCAGGATACAAAATTGTTAGCGATAACCGACAAGCGCGCCATCTCTATGAAATTATAGAGACATACCAAGTGGGCATCGAGTTGAAGGGAACCGAAGTCAAATCAATTCGGGAAGGAAAAGCCAATTTGCGGGACGGATATGGTTTAGTTCGGAACGGGGAATTGTGGCTTATCAACGTTCACATTTCGCCCTGGAGAAGTGCTAGCGACTATTTTAATCACGAACCCCGCCGCACTCGGAAATTGCTGATGCACAAGCAGGAAATTCGCAAATTAATCGGCAAAGTCGAAGAAAAAGGTTTGACTTTAGTGCCGTTAAAAATGTATTTGAAAGGCGGCTGGGTAAAACTCGATATCGGTTTGGGTAAAGGGAAAAAACTGTACGACAAGCGCGAAGATTTGAAGAAACGCGAAGACAAGCGGGATATGGAAAGAGCGATGAAGCAATATTAGTCATTAGTCATTAGTCATTAAACATCTCCGAAAAAGAAACTACAACCTTTGCTACTCGAAGGTTGAAAGTTAAGTTATGGAGATGTTTATTAGTCAGGAGTCCTTAATGATTCATGATTGGTGATTGCTCATTAATGATTGGCTATTTTAAATCGAGTTCGGTTAATTACTCATCATAATATTTTTCAAAATCCTCCCTGGAGGATTTTGAGGACTTCTATCGTCACTACAAACTTAGTTAGAGTTATTTCACCGGAGCCCATCTTACAGCAGATTCTATGTTGATTAACTAAACCCCAGCTCGTTCCATCCCCGTAGGGAAACGGCCTAGGGTAAGTCCCTACACTTCATAAACCTGGAATACGCTGTATCTCCTTATAGAGTCGCATACTGTCGATCGACTGACCGCTGACTAAGTATTATTACTTAGGCAAGGCAACAGTTCTACCTTCTTCCTGCTTCCCGCTTCCTTTTTTCTGAAAATATCCGGATAGCTTGTGGAGCGTCATGAATGATTAACCTATGCTCGAATACATCTGGGTAGTGGGGCATTACCCAAGCATTTGGCTGTGGACTGACAAACTCTTATGAGAAATAAGCTCAAACCTGAGTCATTTCGTAAGATTCTGATGCCCTTAGGGTGGCAATTAAATCTGGCAAACAAAATATCGCCCAACTCTCAAGTTAAAAAATGCTAAAAATGACACCATTAGCTAACATTTTCAATGCCATGAAAGAGCCAGCAAAAAAGCATCAGAACTCCAAGTGGGGAGCCTTCTTTCTGATGCTAGCAGTAGGCTTTGGCGGCTGGCAAATTGGGTTGCCGGAACTGGCATCTTTTTTTAATAATATTGCGTTTGAAAACTACAAAGCCAATCGATTGGCGGATACTCAAAAAGCATATGAGTTAGCCCTCTGGGTAGATCCAAAAAGCCGAACAGCTCTTTACAATTTAGGATGGCTTTGCGAAGAGGTGCAAGATTTACAATGCGCCCGAGGAAAATATCTGCAAGCTGCAAAACTCGGTCTGCCTGCTGCTTACAGCAATCTGGCTCGATTATATATCGTCGACCAAAAAAACTATCCGGCTGCCGTTCACTTCCTGTGGCAAGGTTTGAAATTAGCGGAGGACGATCGAGTAAAATATTCTTTACTCAAAAACTTGGGATGGGCTCGGCTGGAACAGGGTCGATATTCAGAGGCATTGCAACATCTGGATGCAGCGATTAAACTTGATAGTGAAGGACCAGCAACTTACTGCTTAAAAGCGCAAGTCCTAGAAAAGATGAAAAATACTAAGGAAGCGCTACCGCAGTGGAAAATTTGTCTAAAGTATGCGGATTCTCAAGAATTCGATGAGGATATATGGATAGGGATGGCACGTCAACGATTAAACGAGGAAAAAACAAATAAATGAAACGCACAGTTTTGCTTTCATCAACCATACTGGCAATTATAACGGTACTGGAGCTAAGTCAAGCCTCAAAAGCAGTGCCAACTCCTCGGACTGTTAAATCTACCGTTAATGAATCAGTCGAGATGCTGTTCAACTCGAGTCAGTCGATGCGACAGTGCAAAGATAAAAATGGTGGAAAATATGCGTGTCCGAGATTCATCATGCCTCCGGAGAGCGAAGAATAAGGCTTATTTTCAATAAATTTTGTAGAGTGTACCATCACCACTTTACAGCAACAGGTATGTAGTATGTAGTAGTAGTATGCAGGGTGCGCCGTCCGCACCTTATACCATTTGAGATTTGAGATTAAGAATTGAAGAATTGGAAATAACTTATGGCTATAATGGTTTGCAGCTTGCATAAAGCTGCATTCTTTTTTTGCACTGATATAACTCTTAATCATTGCTGTATCGGCTATTGCTGGAATCCGCACCGGGCGGGGAGAAAAGCCCCGCCAGCAATTCTCTCTACTCGCCCTCCGTCAAAGCTGAATCTTGCTGCTGCTGATGCGAGTTGCTGTAAAAACTAGCAATAATCGCCACCATCAACCACCAAAGCATATTAACTTCCGGGCGGTACCAAACTGTATCGACAAAACCGTGGGCCATCATGCCGGCTAAAGTTGCGATCGCCCCAATCAACCAAAACCCCTGATTCGATTTGAGATTTTGGATTTGAGATTGGGGATTTTGGGATTCTTCCTCTAAACTAGAGACCTTAAATTGTGAATCCCGCAGATGTTTTATCTGCAACAAACCTTGATTGACGGTGACAGTCATCAGCCAAAGGAAACACATTAAACCGATAAAACCGGTTTCCACCGCAATTTCCAGCAGCACGGAATAAGCGCTCAAAGCAGTGAATTTCGGCTTCATATAAAGCGGATAAACTTTATTAAAAGCAGTGTTTCCCGGCCCAATTCCGAGAATTGGTCGATCGCGAATCATGTCAACCACCGCCGTCCAAACATTAATCCGAAAATTGTTGCTGCTGTCACCTCTGCCGATAAACATACTCGAAACTCGATCGCGCAGAGGGTCCACTAAAGCCACTCCCAAAATTAAGGCTCCCGCCAAACCTCCTAACCCTAACGGCAGCGCCCAAGTTCGCCAGAACCGAGGCATCAAAGGGCTGTACCAGTACCACAGCAGCACTAAAAATACCACCAGTAGAGCCACAAAACCGATCCAAGCACCCCGGCTGTCCGTGTAGCGCAAACACGCGCAATTCACCACCAGCATCGTCAGCGCTAAAATTTTTGTTCCCCATCCTTTCCACACAAAAAGTGCGGCGGCGCTCAATGCAATGGCCGGCAGTAAATAGGAACCAAGCAAGTTAGGATTTCCCAGAAAACTATAAACTCGCGTGACATTGGCTTGAGTAGAAGTCGGATCGTTCCAAGTAGCTAGTGGTGGCACTTTATCAATCCACTGCCGCACGCCGTAGAAACTGACAATTAAAGAGACGTTCAAAAATACGGCAATTAACCACGATCGCCAACGGGGCGATCGCAATATCCGAGCCATCAGCGCAAAAAACAGCAAATACAGCGTTAGCTTGCTCCAACCAGTAGCAGCGGCGACTTTCACCGGCGACATGGCGGTTGCTACGGTGGCAATGCCCCAGTACAGCAGAACCAGCAAATGAATCGGTGTGAAGGGGATGTCGCGATCGTCCGAAACAGTCAGCAGCACCCAAAATGCAGCGCTAGCCGCCATCAATACCCCCACCAAGGCATTGTTTACAAACGGCGCAAAACCGAAAGTCAAGGCCAGCAAAACAAAACCCAAGGGTTCTGCCCACTGCATCAGCCAGCTACTTTGTCGCCAACTGCGTAAAGAGCCGATCGCCAAATTGAATAAATAACTTCTACTTTGCCACTGAGATAGCGGCAAATTTGCCAGAGTTAACTGTTGCCAAACTGAATTCATTGCTATTTTAGATTTGTACTTTGTAATCGGTAATTGGTAATTGGGAATTGGGAATCGCTAATCGCTAATCGGGAATTGGTAATTGGGAATTGATAATTGAAAAAAGTTGAGTTATTTTTCTTTTTTCTTTCAGCAGTTACGTCCTGTACACTGCTTCTTCCCTCTTCCTTCTTCCCTCTTCCTTCTTCCTTCTTCCTTCTTTACCCTTCCAACAATTCCGTAGCATTTGTGCAGGGCAGCCAGAGCACGTAGCGATATCCAGATTCCGGGGTTCCTTGAATTGAGAGTTGACCGCCTTGAATTTCCACCAACTGGCAGCAAAGCAGCAGCCCCAAGCGTTCCCGCGCCCCGTAACCAGCTAACACCGGTGCGGTATCCTCGGCATTCTGGGCCACCAAAGCCGCCAACTCAGAAAACGCCAGCGTTAATCGCTGCGAACCCTGTGTCGGGAGTTGCGCTTCGAGTCCGAGGGAGTCGGTTTCGGAGTGCGATGGCGAACCGCTACCAGATCCGGCCTTCAACAAGTAGTCGGTGTAGAGTTTAGCATGGGGCAAACTTTCCCCTAACCAAGGATGAAAAACCCAAACTCCGATGTTGATACCGTCTTCTTTCCGAGAAACGTGGACTCGAATCACGCTGCCTGCCCCAGCAGATTGAATAATGCTAAAAATTAAGTGGTGCAGCATTTGCTGAACCTTATCTTTATCTACCAGCCAGATGCGCGACCCGGGCCCCATCGACAAATTAATTTCTTGCTCTCGTCTACTTGCCGCCGACGACAGGATTGTCACAACCTGCTGGCACAAAGTTTCTATATCGACTGCGGTTCGCTTCAAGGTGAAAGCGGAATCATCTAGTTCTGCCAGTTCCAAAATTTCTTCAACTAGCGATCGCAAAGAGCGGCTGCTGTCTTGGATCACGTCAATATATTCTTTTTGCTTGCTCGTTAAGGGGCCATAAATTTCTTGTTTCAACACGCTTGCCATGCCGAGGACAGAAGTGAGCGGTGTGAGCAATTCCTGCGCTAAATTATTTAGCAGTTTTATTTTAATTGAGTTAGTAGACAAATCGATAGGTTTGTTAGTCATCGCTAATTTTTATTGGTTCATTGTCGAGCGAGCGTTTGCGGTTCATTAGACCTATTCCAAAAGTCTATAACAATCTGTTTATAATTCACCAGAAAAAAACGTAGTGAAGAAAAATATATATTCCTTCTTCCCTAGAAGCTCTTCCTTATCTGACTAATTAAGATTTAATCATTGCTTCTAAAGCTGATTGCAAGTCTTGAGTGAGTTCGGCAACTGCTAACCTGCGGCTGGTTTGATATCGCTCCCAACGATCGCTCACTGATATGGGTTCGCCCACGGTCATTTGTACCTGCTGTTTGCCCAACTTCGGTCTGCCGAAAGGATTTCCCCCTTTGATGCGAGCCAGTACGTCCCACAGCAGTAAAGTTGTTTCTGCCAAACGTTCTGCTGTCAGTTGTTCTGCGACGTACCTGCCCGTGACGGACACGAAACTTTCTACAAGTCTCATGTGCCACATCCGAAGACTTGCTTCTTCAGCGAGGCGATCGGCTAATCCTCTTTCTAAGGGAGAAAGTGCTGCAATATCTTTGATATCTTCTCGATAAATATACTCCCATCCTGCTTGTTCCACACGGCGGCAGCGGTCTATTAAACTGCCTTTGGGCTTTAAGTTAAAATATTCTTCTGCTACTTGCAAACCCACGTCTAACAGGGCTTTCAGTCGAGCCATCATTACTTCATTTCCCGAATCATTTCCAGTTTTTCCTGGGAGCGATAATGATGTTAAAATAGATGTTTCAGGCTGTAAATTTTTATGATAAAAACGGCTGTAAAACTCTTCCATTACGGCTAGTAAATGGCTGCCCAGTCGAATCAGGCGCAGATATTGGAATTTGTGATTGTGGTTTTCGGAATCGGGATTTGCCGTCTCTAAATTAGGCATCTCGGTGCGTTCTAAGGGTGGCAGTCCGCAATCAATTTCTAATTGAGTTAAAAGTTTTTCTAGGGGTTGCCAGGGTGGGTTGACATAGCGGTATTGAATGCCGATCGGCACAATTAACACTTTTTCAGTGCGTCCGGCTTTCAGCAAATCTTCAACGCACCAGAAACCCATTTGAGCAATTCCCGGTTCGAGGGGACTGACTATTTCATTGTGACCGTTGGTAGCGCCCTCTGGGGCGGCGGCGATCGGGAATTGGCTGTTGGCAAATAAATCGCGGGCCGATCGCAATCCGGCGCGATCGATTTTACCGCGAACAATCGGAGTGCCACCGAGTTGGGAATACAACCAGCCGACTCCCGCACCGGCCCACAGGGGAATACCGCGATCGTAGATAAAGTGGGAATGTACCGGGAATTGCAGGGGAATGCCTTTGGCGCGCGCTGCCTGGGGAACGAGTTTCCAAATTAGTTGTCCCAAACAGTAGGGATCGTCTGAGTTGGGGTGGCGGAAGGCTAGCAAGAAGCGAACTTTCTGATTTTGAAATTGGTGGAATAGTTCGGCGAGGGTTTCGACGTTTTCGGCTTGAACCTGGCTGATACTCGTCCGAAATCGCAGCCACCAGGGGAATATTTGCTTACAACCTTGCATCACTAGAGGGTTGTAGGCTGGGGGTATGAATTCCAGCGGCGGCTGAACTTGGCTAATTGAATTGGGCATTTTGCGATTTTAAATTTTAGATTTTAGATTTTAGATTACTAGGCTGCGGTAAAATTTTCCAATTTTTATGATGCTGAAGTTTTTTTTATTAACCGCAGAGGACACAGAGGACACGGAGGAAGAGAGGAGATAGCAAAGCGTGTCAATTTAATGTCAAAAGTATTACCCGTCTTGGATTGAATATCATGTCCAGTCGATCGACCCCAATATTTTGGTCGGGGCAGGTTTACGGGATTTTTGGCTGATATTACAGATCGGGGGTGAACTAGCCCTGACAAGAATTACGATTATTTTACAGGACTAGATATGAACCCATCATCTTTTTTACCCCCCTGCCCTTGACAAGGGGGATGCGAGGGGGTCAGAAACTCGACTAAAAACGAGATTTCTCCTCAGTTTGAGCCTTCAACACAGATTTTTGCAATCCAAAATCTAAAGTCTAAAATCTAAAATCCTATTGTGCGGCTTCAAATATCATTTCCTGGAAGTTAATGACATCCGATCGCGGATCGCAGTGGGTGACTTTGACTTCTAGCCGATCGCCTATTGCGACCGATCGACCAAATCGCATTGCCAATTCTAAACCCAACTCTTCCAATAAAATCAATCCGAGATTGCTGTCTTCTCTCAGCCAGCGCAGCATTAAAGCTTCCCAAACTTCGTCTGGGTTGCGCCGCAAATATTCCAATCCCCAATAGCGGTTAGTTTGGCGTTCGACTGTGGATGCTTCTTTAACTGCGGTGCCGAGACACATCACAATGTCCTGTATTTCTTCAGCGGAAAAAGGCAGTGGTTCGCCCCGCAGGTGGGCTTTGATTTGGAAGTGAGTCAGCAAGTCGGTATAGCGGCGGATCGGGGAAGTAACTTGAGTGTATAATTCCAAACCCAAGCCGGCGTGGCGTCCGGGGGTGAGGCCCATTTCGCTGCGGGGCATACACCGACGCACGGCGCAAGCGCGGGCGGGGCCTGCAGGTACGGCCAGCAGTTCTTCATCGGGAGGGAGTTCGGGCTGCGGCTGATAGCGGTAGGGTATTGGCAGGCTGTGAGCTTGACCGTAGCGGGCGGCTAGTTCGCCGGCTAAAATCATCATTTCGGCTACTAGCATCCGGGCTGTGGAGTCGTCGATGACGTGGATTTTGATGTCGTCGCCGTTGACTTTGATGACTGATTCGGGCATGAAAATGCTGATTGCGCCTTGGGCTTCCCGCCATTTTTGCCGCAGTTTGGCTGCAGACGCGATCGCTGCTATTTCCGGTTCTGCTTCGATTCCCAACTCCAGCATTTCGTCTACGTCATCGTAGGTCAAGCGGTAGGTGGGTTTTATGGTGCTGATGTGGATGCTGTAATCTTGAGCCGCGCCGATTTCGTCTAAGGTGACACTGAAGCTGAGCGCGCTGCACTCTTTGCCTTGAATTAAACTCATCGGCCCGGTTGCCAAAGCTGGGGGAAACATGGGGATCATTCCCGTTGGCAGGTAAACCGTAGTGGTGCGCTTTCTGGCTTCGAGGTCGAGTTCGTCTCCAGGGGAAAGCAAGCGGGTAGGATCTGCGATGTGTATCCACAGGCGCTGCTGACCGTTTTCGAGGAATTCTAAGCTGAGGCCGTCGTCGATTTCGGTGGTGCTTTCGTCGTCGATCGTGTAAACCTTGAGGTGAGTTAAATCGAGACGATTTGTGTCGGAGTCGGCTGGGGGATTTTCTAGGCAGCGTTGGGCCACTTCTAATACCTTTGCGGAGAATTGTAGGGGAATTTGGCTGCGCCGCAAAAACAGGTTTTCGTGGCTACTCCACAGGCCGAGATCGACTAGGAGTTGAAATGCTGCTTCGGGGTTTTCGGACCGTTCTAAGCTGGCTAAAGTTTCTAAGGCCGGGGTGCGGTGCGTTGCTTCTTCTCCGAGGGTGGCAAAGCGTTCTAAGGCGTCGAGGCGAGTTCGATCGCTGTGTTCCCAATCTACATTTTCCCCTGCCAGCCGCTGTTTGACTCTATCCCAAAATCCTTGGGATTCTTGGTGTCGCTGCTGTTCTACTTCTTGCTGGTGTTTGATTTCGGCTACTTGGGCGACCGGTCGCGGTTCGTAGCGATCGCCCTTTTGTTTGAAATACAGTTTGTCTGTTGATAGCAAACAGTAAGCCGCGTAACACTGGGCCGGACTGCGCTCGGAAAATAGCAGCATTGCCAGGGATTCGGGATCTGCTGTTTCTGCGTCACCGACTAAAAGTTCCCAAGCGACTTCTAAACTCGACGGATCTGAGTATGCTTCTACTTCTTTGAGAAATTTGGGAATATCGGAGGGTTTGTAAGTTTCTCCGACTACTTCGTAGGTGATTTGTTTGGGCGGTATGCTGTGCGGTTGACCGTTTTCGTCTACCACAACCCAGTTTTTCTTGCCGTCGGGGCGATCGGCAACTGCCAGACGGCGGTCGCCGTGCACTCTAAATTCTACTAACGTTCCCTTCTCCACTTGCCAGCTTTATATTTGAGATTTTGGATTTTTACCGTGGCCACTTATCGAGTTTCGAGCTTGCGATTTTAGATTTTGGATATTGGCAATTTTTCTGGTCAATTGTGAAAGTTAAAATCTAAAAAGTTGTTCTTTCTTCTTGCTTTTTTTTAACTTTTGACTTGTGATTAAGACTTGCGCTGCAACGACTCTTAACCCTATTTCGCGATTATTTCGCTGCATTCTTGCTGCACTCTTAATGACAGAAAGACGTTCTTTTCGCGCAAGTCTTATTCCCAGTCCAAAATCTAAAACCCAAAATCCCAAATCCTGTTAACCTTCTTGGTTTACGAAGGGCATCAAAGCTACAATTCTTGCTCTTTTGATGCTTCTGGTCAGGTCTCGCTGCTGTTTTGCCGTCAAACCGGTAATCCGGCGGGGCAAAATCTTACCGCGTTCTGTGACGTATTTTTTGAGCAAATCAACATCTTTGTAGTCGATCGGGTCTCCTGGTTTGATTGGCGAAACGCGCCGGCGAAAGTAAGTCATGGTTTGTTGTTTGTTTACTGTTGTTCTTGGACTGTTGACTGTTAGTTTTTAGTTATTAGCCGTTAGTTGCTAGCCGTCAGGAAAGCATTGGTTAGTTATCTGCTTTTCGCGCGTCAATATCAATTGCCAACAACTGATGACTGATGACTAAGGACTAATGACTAATCACTACTTGATCTCTTTGTGGGCAGTGTGGCTGTTGCAATGGGGGCAGAACTTCTTGAGTTCCAGCCGCGCCGTCGTGTTGCGACGGTTCTTGGTCGTGGTGTACCGAGACACGCCTTTCGAGCGTTTGCTTACGTTTGTACGGCACTCAGTACACTCTAGAGTAATTATGATGCGGACGCCTTTAGCCATAATTCTAAATAAATTTCGACTAATTTAAACACAATTTATTATCTTCTCACATTGCTCTGCACTTGGTCAAGCAATCTTCTAACTTTGATGTCGAGCGAGTAGCCACGGCGGGCTCCGACGACGATCGTCCCGCCGATGCGATCGTGGAAAGCTTGGGGAAACCTTTCGGCGGAGGTGAGGGCAACGCTACAGTCGATCGCCAGGGGCAGGATCAGCAGCAAGACGGCGGCGTTGGTAGATGTGATCCCAGCTATACCTGCGAAGGCTAAAGCCACGCACAGGCCCAGCAATGCCTCGCGCTTGCACAGTTCTTGTACTCCAGGAGTCCGTTGGAATCTGGTATCGGCAATTTTCATGTCCAAGGCCCAGCGCCCGAGACTTTGACCTTGGTTTTTCCTGACGATAGGTACGCGCAGGATCAGCCACAGCAAAACAAAAAATATGGTTTGGACGATGGCATTAGTGCCCAGAAGCAAACTGGGCAGCCAAACTGCTATTCCGTCGATGCAGAGGGCCGCGGCGCGGCGGCCGACGGATACTTTGGGAAGGAGAGGAACTAGGTCGGAACTCATAGGCAAAAAGGTCGATCGCCACTAGCTACTTTTTCATTTTTCATCTTAAGCTGTGGATTAATCGATCGCCACCAATGGTGCCTAAATCAACGTCAAAGCCAACCGCTAATTATTCAAGCGGAAAATGGATTTTCGCCAATTCCCAACTGCTTTTTTGACTTTTCTACCTGTTCCCACAGTGTTTGGATCTGAGTAAATGCCTGTTCCACAGAGATTTTACCGTTAGATGTCAAGGAACTTATGTAACCCACTCGCTGAGAAAACTCTTGTAAATTCGCATTAAATACCAAATTCTCTGGCTTTACTTCACCGTAATAGCGATTTTGAGGATATAAAAAATTTGAATTTGCTACCATTGCTTTAACCTCGCATGAAAACTTGTTTCCTGAACTAATCAATAATATTATAAACCGCGATCACCTGCTAAAGTTGTGCTGTAAGTAGCAGAAATCATGTGACATTGGGCGAATTTTTTTGTGATGGCAATTACACCGACAGATGAGGAAGACAAAAACCTCAGTAATTTCACGTGTACAATTTACGCAGGCGGGGTCAACAGCTAGGTTTATGGCTTAACGCTTATAACTGCGGATTTGGCGTCCAAACCAGGTTTTTGTTAGTCTTAGGACTGAGTTATTGAAATAAGTGACAAAAAAAACAAAAATCGATAATATTATTGAAGCCATAAATAGTTAGACTTTGAGTAAAAAACCGCATAATGTCTGCAAATGCGCGATCGCCCCGTCCCAAACCCCGGCTGAGGCAAGCTTTAATTAGACTTGCCATCGCCGTAATTGCTGCTATTATCGCCTTCAACATTCCTCACTCCTTAATTCCCGTGTTTAAAGAATCCGTATCCGAAGCAACGCCACCACCAGAAATCCAAAACGTGCTCGCCGGCAAGCGCAAAATTGTCACAGTGGGCGACAGCATCACCGAGGCAGGGAAATACCCCGGAGGTTACGTTTGGCTGCTGCAACGCTATCTGGATGCCCTTTATCCCGATCGCCAAATCGAAATCGTCAACGCGGGGATCGGCGGTAACAAATCGACTGATATGCAAGCGCGCTTCCAGAAAGATGCGATCGACCAAAAGCCAGGTTTAGTGATGATTAATGTCGGAGTCAACGACGTTTGGAACGCTTTCTTCGACTTCCCAAACAATCAGTTTTATCCGGAAGGCAACTGGTCCGCGGGAGTGCAAGTGGCAGAATATCGGGAGAAAATAACTCAAATGGTGCTGGCAGCAAAAGCCGCAGGAATTCGAGTTGTACTGCTTTCTCCTACTCTGATAGGGGAAAGTATCGACGGCCCAAAAAATCGCAGGTTGCAACAGTATGTTGCCGCGATGCGAGAAATTGCGTCTGAGAATCAGTGCTTGTTTATTGATTTGAATGCGCCTTTTCGGGAAGTTATCGGCACGTATCAAAAGCACGCGGGCAAGACTCTGAATTTGTTAGCCGCAGATGGAGTTCATCCCAATCCGTCGGGATATCGAATTATTGCTTTTACTATCTTGCGCGGTTTGGGCGTACCCGCAAAGGATATTGAGAATTTGGAAGTCAAAAATTGAATCTTTGAATTTAGTTGACGGTTGACGGTTGACTGTTGACTGTTAATTGAAAGTCTCCAGGGTAAAACCCCCCAGATTTATCTCGGGGCTAAATTCTTCAAATCTCAAATCTCAAATCTCAAATCATTCAATTGGCGGATGATACCGCTTCAACCAACAACTACCGATAATCACCAACGCCACCACAACAATAATTTCCGTCCAAAAAAACGACATAAAATCACTTGCAGTTCCCACCGGCGGCACTCCCGGTTGAGCGTTGCGAATCGCGGGAAAAGCAAACAGCATCACAGCAGTCCAGCTCAGCATTCCCACTTCCGGCAACTTGCCCGATTTCATCACTTTTAATGCTAGCAAAAATGCCATAATTGACAACACCCACATGATCACAATAATCACTAAGGCAAAGAATTTGACCGGGAGCGATCGAGTTGCAGAAACATCAATATAAATAAAGATAGAGGAATTCTCCTCCATCGGCTTATAACTAATGTCGAAACCGGGAACGTCGGCATTAAAATTAAATTTAAGTGGCACGGGATTCAGTTCAAATGGAGCAAACTTTTTACCAATTGAAGGCAGCGGGTCGAGCGAAATAGCAACTTTAGCAATGTGCCTATCAAACGGGTAATTGTTAATTTTTCCTTTGACTAAGTTAAACTTCAATGCAGGAACAATCATCGGTTTGCCTTCTTTAAAGGTAATTTCCGAATCCTGTACATTTGCGCCGTTAACTGTCATTAACAAGTCTTGAGCCGGGTAAGTTGGCCCTTTTTTATAGATACCTTTGAGTTCAAACTGCAAGCGGGTTTCTAATTCGTTCTTAATAGGATCAACTCCAATTACTGTCATTTTGACCTCAACCAAGCCTTTGGACGCTACAGCGCTTTCTGGAGAGGGATTGTAAGGCTCTTGGGCGTTAGCATTGTGAGAGTAAATAGATAAGATAATTGCGAAAATTGCGAGGAAAGTGCCAATTAAAATAAGTATTTTTTTGAAATTAAATGTGTTGATAGTTTGCATCTATTATGATATTTTTCATCTTGAATAGTTGTTAGCACTCCCCGCAGTCCGCCAGGGGTTTAAACCCCTGGCTCATAGCTAAAGTCGGTTGAAACCGACTAAAGAAACTCGATCGATCATAAATGTTGGTTTTAGTCCTCTTTTAGAGGCTTTCGCTGTGAGCCGGGGGTTTTCAACCCCCGGCGGGCTGTGGCGCTCATCGGCGCAAGAACCAGGCGAATCAACGGGCAACTACGAACCGATAGGAAGCAGTACATTTGGTGTGAAACTTCCGTGCAAACCGTAGGGAATGTGCTGTTTTAAATGCAAGCGCGCTAGGGGCCCTTTGGTGATGTCGCGAGCATCTAAAATCACTAAGGTCGATCGATGATGAGCTGCATCATACATTAAAAGCAGCAGCCAGCCGTCATCCTCAGCAACAGCATCGGGACGGAGAACAAACACCGGTTCCCCCGCAAAACCGCGTGGTGCCGCACTCCAAATTTGCCTTTCACCAGTCACGAAATCCATTTTGAGGATAGCTTGCAAAGGAGCATTTCCCGTGGGAGCATCAGCAGCACCGATGTAAAGATATCGGTAAGGTTGTCCGACATTATTCGGATGCAAAGTTGGAAACTCGCAGCACCTAGTTTCAACAACTTGATGCTGCACAGTTTTGTCTTGCAAATTTAACTTAAACCGCCACAATTCGCCCGCTGGAACGCTGTCAAAATCAATCTCGCGAAAATCGCCGTCCGCCTCTACAGTGGGAAATGATTCGTAACAAACTGAGTCAACAAAAACTTCGTCTCCTTCTTCCCATGCGTTGCAGTGGTGGAAGACAAAACAAGGTTCAGTTTCTAATATCTTCACCTCGTCAGTGCCGTTGCGGGGAATTAAAATTGCTTGCGTTGGCTTGTTTGGCGAAAAATTAATGCACTGGGAGGCACTCCGAAATCCTAACACGAAAAGCAGCGGATTGAAGCTGACGGGATTTTGGAAGAATATGCAGTAATTCGGGGTAATTACCATGTCGTGCAGGAAGGCAAAACCCGGTATTGCATGGGCGTGGCGCTGCAAAAGTTTACCGCTTTCGTCGAGTTCGTAAATCGTGATGGTACTCGACAAACCCGGCTTGACCGAAAAGTTTACTAATCTGTCTCCTTTGCCATTTTTCCCTTTTTCAATTCTGGGGTGGGCGGCGAAGGCTTCACCGGGTTCCAAGATGCCGTCTAGAGTATCTAAACCGAGTGTTTCTAGGGTGCGGGGGTCGAGTCTGTAGGGCTGTGCGGCTTCCCAAAGTGCTAGGAGTTTGTCGCCCCAATAAATGATGTTGGTGTTGGCAATGTTTTTGATTTTGACATCAAAGATGTTGGCTAGCCAGCCCCCTGGCTTCTGTGTGCCGAAAACGCCTCGGTGGAGGATTTTTCCGGCTTTTTGTTCGGCGAGATAGCCTTCTGTGTGTATGAATCGGTTGCGGAAATGGGCGCGGCCTTCGGATATTGCGATCGCACAAACCATCCCGTCGCCGTCAAACGGGTGGTGGATGCGCTGGCCGTTGACATCCAATAATCCGGGCCCGTTGCGAAAGAATGTGCCTTGCAAGCCGGGGGGGATTTCGCCTTCTATGTCGTCAATCCAGTAGTCTGATTCGTTGGGTTGGGATTCGTAGCCGCGCTGCCAGTCTGTGCGATCGTATGATAGGTTTTGGGCGGCTGTTTTGGCTGGAGGAGTTTCTATGTTTTGCATTGTGTAGAATAAGCTTTTATTGATTTAACCGCAGAGGGCGCAGAGGGCGCAGAGAGAAAGAAAGGAGGCGAAAGAAGAGGAAATAAAACTAGGGAGATTTTCGCAGTGAATTGTAGTTCTAATATCTACAAGTTCAATATCTTTCTGCTGTCTTCCTTCTTCCTTCTTTCACTCCCTTACCTCCGTTACAAAATCCGTTGCCGAACTTCCTTTATTTGCTATCTGCCGTGCGGCTTTGTGACCTTACTGTCGGTACTAAGTCGGGAAAGTATTCGGGCATGAAATGCTGTCCGCCTGGTTTGGAACTGCCCAGTTCGGGTTCTAATACGGGAAGAGACTTTTGATAGTTTGGATCGCCGCTTTCTGTACTCTCGGCGGGCAGCCAATTTAAGAACGGTAGGGGCAGAAGTGTGGAGAGGTTTGTGATTATCACTAGCAGCCAGAGGTTATCGAAATTGCGATCGGTAATTCCTAGCAAGTGGGTTAAAAGTGCACCGCCTTCGTGGGACAAAAGTCCTGCTAAATTGGTGATTGACATCAACAGTGCAAATAAAGTTGCTTCGACGCCTGGGGGACACAAGCGGGCGGAGAGTACCAGCACCGGCATATAAGCAATTTGTCCGATTACTGTCAGGATCAGGCTGTCTCCGATGCTGAACCATTGATCGTCAATTCCTAAAGCTCGGTTCGCATGAGTTACTAATAATAAAGTAGTCATGCCCAAAGCAGTCGCAAGGACGGTTGACCAGCCAAAAATTACTCGAAATGGAACTGTTTTGAGGAAGCGCTGAAACACCCAGACGCCGGCGAGGGCGGCAATGCTGGTAACGAAGCGCACTCGGCCGAGAAATTCTGGTGGAAAGCCTAATTCGTTGGTGGTGAAAAAGAAGAAGGCGGAGTCAGAGCTTGGGGTGGCTTGCAAGAGGAAGAGAAAGGCGGTGGGCAGCCAAATTGTTTTTTGGGTAACAGCTTGCCGCAGTTGTTTTACTTGGTCTTTGACCGTTTCAAAGTCGCTTCTTTTGTCGGTTTTTTCTTCGGCAATTAACCAAGCTGTTGCTGATACAATTAGCGGGAAAGATGCGGTGATTAAAAATATTGTGTGGGTGCTGAAGTGTTGCAGCAGGGAACCGCTGAGGTAGGCGGTAATTAGTCCGCCCAGGGCTGCAGCGCCCCAAGACAAGGATTGCAGGGAACCGGCGTCGGTAACGGATTCTTTTCTGGCCCTTTCGACTACCAGGGAGTCGGCGATTACGTCGCTGACGGCGAGGGAGAGAGAACTCAGGGCGATCGCGCCTGTAGCTGCAAGCGGTGTGTGTACAATTGTTGCGAGGCTCACCCATGCTAAGGTGCCCAGCAGCCCGGAGAGGACGATGTAAGGGCGTCTGCGGTAGCCGAATATCGGCAAGCCGTCCGACAGGAAGCCGAACACGGGTTTGATAATCCAAGGCAGGGCGACGACGCCCAGCATTGCCGAGACTTCTGCCGGACTCATGCCGAGTTCGTCTTTCAGGAAGAAGCTGACGGCTAAGCGGGATAGTCCGAGAATGCCTTGGACGAAGTAAATCACTAAGATGGCTATGAGTTCGGGGGTTGGCTCATTCCCAAAGAATAC
The DNA here is from genome assembly GCF_036701875.1 of Microcoleus sp. MON1_C5. Lineage (NCBI taxonomy): Bacteria > Bacillati > Cyanobacteriota > Cyanophyceae > Oscillatoriales > Microcoleaceae > Microcoleus > Microcoleus sp. MON1_C5. The sequence continues at coordinate 48,079 of NZ_JAUBRN010000055.1, forward strand.
TTTTTCTTTTAAAGATTCTTTGAGTTTGCTTACGCCGGAGGGGGAAACGAGCATTTGAGCAATATTTCTTAATGAATCTCAATATTTATAACACATTCTTAATGAGTTCCGGGAACTGTCGCAGGTGGGATGCGAAAGTGACGGGAAAGTGGCAGGTAATATAAAATTATGATGAGCTCGAATTAAAGGATTTTTGGTAGCAATGAAAGCAGAAATTATAGTTGTCTTTCTCGCAGCGGCTTGGATTTTAGGAATGGGGGCTAATTTAGCCTCAGCAATACCTGTTGCTAACAAGCAAGGTGATTATCCGGTGCCACCTGCGGGACAGCGGGGCAACAGGCAGGTAAATTGGTTGGTTGTGGACTCGGATTCTAAAGGGTTGAATTGCCGGATGGCTCAGAGATTTCGCTCAATTTCTGTAGACGGTTTGGATGCGCCTGCTGAGTTGTTTGAAAGAAATAAACACAATGTTTCGCAGTGGCCTGTCGTGGCTACGTTTAGACGGGGGGAACGCTTGCAAGCGGTGACAGGAAATAATGCCAATCAAATTATGATTGCTGACTCTCAGGGCAAACCTTGGCTGCCGATTTCAACGGATAAGGGTAATTGTTTTGTGCGGGCTAATAGCAGTTTTATTAAACCGATTCGGGAAAATCCTACTACTTTGAAACCGTTAGAATAGCTGAAATTTTTTGGATAAGAGTGGGCAATTGGTGAAAGGAATGTTTTATGATTATCGATCCTAAAAATGTGCCGGAAATTACGGGTTCCAAGTACCCTCAGCAATTCCAATCGGCTGTTGCGGGGAGAGTTAAAAAACGCTTGGGCGATGCTGCCGGATTGCAGAATTTTGGGGTAAATTTGGTGAGACTTGCGCCGGGAAGTTGTTCTGCTCTCAGGCATTGGCACACCCGGCAAGATGAGTTAATCTATGTTCTGGAAGGGGAAGTTACTCTGATTACAAATTCGGGAGAGCAAGTGCTGAAACCGGGTATGGCGGCGGGTTTTCCGGCGGGGGATGCAGACGGACACCATTTAGTCAACCGCTCGAAGGGAGATGTTGTTTATTTGGAAATTGGCGATCGCACTCTGGGAGATAGTGCCGAATATCCCGATGACGATCTAATGGCGAAAGGTAACGGAAATAGTTGGATTTTTACTCGCAAAAATGGCGAGGTTTATGAGAGTTGAAAATTTATGAGTCAAGTGAATCTTTGGACTTCGGCGGAACACGCTTTGTGGTATCTTGCTAAAGCTGATGGAATTCCTCACCGCACTGAAGGTGAAGCGGTTTTGTTGGAGGAAGTGCCGAAAAATGTTAAGCGAATTCTGGATGTGGGCACGGGAGACGGGCGGTTGCTGGGTTTGCTGAAGTGCGCTCGACCAAATGTTGAATGTGTGGCGATCGACTTTTCGCCGACAATGCTGGAAAAAGCCAGAATTCGCTTTGCGGATGACCAGAATGTCACGGTAATCGAGCACAATTTTGACGAATCGCTGCCGGATTTGGGCAAGTTTGATGCGGTTGTTTCTAGTTTTGCGATTCATCATGTAGCAGACGATCGCAAACGTTCGCTTTACGGGGAGATTTTCGAGCTTTTGGAACCCGGAGGCATCTTTTGCAATTTGGAACACGTAGCGTCCGCAACTCCCGCTTTACACGAGAAATTTCGAGAGGCGATCGGTATTAGCGATTCCCCAGACGATCCGTCTAATAAATTGCTGGATGTCGAAACGCAATTGCGCTGGTTTAGAGAAATTGGTTTTACCGATGCAGACTGTTATTGGAAGTGGCGGGAACTCGCTTTATTAGTTGGGGTGAAACCAGTGTGCCCTGTCAACGTGGTGAAGAAGGCGGACTAAGGCTTGAAATTTCGTTGCGGCCACGAACTCGCTCGGATTTTTTTCAACCGCGCGAGACGATAAATTTTGTTTATTATCGATCGGCAACCGATAGGATGACGTAAAGCCGATCGATCGCACCTTGACGCGGGCTGGGTGAAACCAGTTTAATAGCTAAACAAAACAGTAGTAGATTGCAAAGCCTACGCACTTACTTTGGGCAGCCCAACTGCGAAACTTAATAAAATTGGCAGCGTCATATAGCCTTTATCAGAAAGATGAGGTATCATGTAACTGACTTGAACGAAGTAAAAAATATAGAACCCGAAAATGTC
>NZ_JAUBRN010000056.1:0-45605 GCF_036701875.1 Microcoleus sp. MON1_C5
GTCTACCATAGGACTGGCAATGCTTTTGGGGTGTGTCACTGCTTATACTACCACGAGAGTGACAAAAGAGGGTTAATAACCAAAGTATTTTTAAACCCGCCCCCACCCAGCGACAAAATTTTATTAGGGTCACACTTACCGGACACGAGAGTTGAAAACTTTGTTAAGGTAGTTGATAACTGCTCGCTCGCACAATCAATTCACCTTGACTGAGGTCGCGGCTGAATATAAAAGCTCCTTCTTCCGTTTCGCCGCTTGACAAAAAATCTATTTGTTGCTCGCCGGATTCAACGACTTCGCCATTGACGCGCAATTCGGCAATAATCTGCACTGATTCGGCCGTTTCGCCGCCCGTGTTAGTTACGGTAAACGGTACGTAAAATTGCCCTTGAGTTTCGCGAATAGGCGTGTTGCGAGTGACAGAAATAATCGGAGGTTCCTGCTTTTTAGCCAGCCAGTTGTAGAGTACGAGTCCGGTGAGGGTAAAAAGGATGAAGCAGGCGATCGCAAATGTCACCCCTTCCGCCAAAGTTCTTTTTGGTTGCTGTTCGTTATTACTTTCCGTCATACCGTCAACCTCCCCGCCGCGCCGCCAATAGTCGCCGGCAATCCCAATACTAAGGTATAGCTCAACCAAATCGACCACGGGTCGTCAAAACTGAGTTTTTGGAAGAAAAACATCATAAATGCAGAAGCCGCCAGCGACACTAAATACGCCATGACAGTTTCGCTGAGGGGACGCTGAAAAATCCCTTGCTGTTGCTGCCGTTTTGCTTGATAAGTAAAGCCTGCTACAAATACAATACCGTAGGAAATTAGCAGCGAAGCGGCGATAATTGCTAATTGCCAAGGCGGCGAAATCGCTGCCGCTAGCATGGGAATTTCGTCAGTAGGGGCGATATTGAAAGCAATTATCATCGCGCCGATTAAAGTAGCGCCGATATCTGCTAGAGTTGGATTAATGGTAGGTTCGTTGTCGCTGTCTGAACTTTGATAGCGATCGCCACTTAAGAAACCGTTTGCCAGGGCTACTCCCAACGCAAACGGCAGGCCTTCAAAGATGATTTTCCCCAAAGTTTCTTGCAGCGGAGTCTGCGGCGTAATTTCCCTGAGCAAAAACAGGATCAAAGCCGCGCAGACAATGCCGATGGCGATCGCTTCTACGGTATCGATTGCAGCATCTAGCCAGCGGATGTCCTTAGTTTTGCGAAAACCTTCCGTGCGAGTCAACAAGAAAACGACGATAAAAGTAGTTGCGATCGCGATCGACATTTCCGCTGGTGTAGTATACGAACCGATCCACCAAACCTCCATCGTATAAAGCAGGGGAGTACCGAACAAAAAGCCGCCCGATGCACCTCGAATGATGTCGTTTAGTTCACTTGACCACTGATTTTTACGTCTTTTTGATTTCTTCATTTTTTAGTGAAAACGTACCTCAAAAAAGGCAATCTATAATTTAACATATTTCAAGTGTTATCGTAGATAGCATTTGCACTCAACTTGGTGCATAAGCTATTAAAAATTACTATCTATAAATTCCCGCCTGAGTACAAATTGCTCTCAGTGTACCTGATTTTATTTGATCGTGGTTAGGCATTACTAACGGAGTCTCCGTTCCATCCTGATTCTATCGCACCATGACAATATGTTCGCGTTCTCTAATAATCCGAAAACCCAACAACTGAAATGTTTTGATGACTCGTCTTTTAGAAGCATCGACAGGAAACTTGACATTAAATAGCCACCTCTGCTTCTACTAAAAAAGTCTCGATCGCAGGTGATTCGTTTTCCATGGTTTCTTTGCCAAATACTTCGATGTAGTAACGAATAGCTGACGTGACATCAGGTAAGGCTTCCTCATAGGTGTCACCTTCACCAACGACGGTACTTTTGATTCCGAGGGGATAGGCTACATAACCATCAGGATGTTTTTCAAGGATGATTCTACATTGTTTCATCTTCGCCTCTTTATTTTTTAACTAACTTAATTCACTACAGCCGCGCATAAGCATCAAAATAAAGGCATGAGTGTCCAACAGCCTCATTCCATCTACTCCTTAAACTCTTCTAGCGGTTCGTCAAAATCATCGGACATCCAAACCATTCCTTTAGCACTTCCTGCTTGTCGATTGGGTTTAGCTTGTTTGGGAATTACTACCAATTTTACAACAGGCTGGTTATCTTGAGTAATCGCAATTTCTTCCCTTCTCATTGCCGCTTCGATTAATTCCAAAAGCTTTTATTTTGCTTCAACAAGGTCTACTTGATACATAATTCGTGGCTCCTTACTATCAATTTCAAACATCACTCTTTTAACTCAATTCAACAAATCATCTTCCTCCAAATCAACAGACTGTAACTCCAAATCAACCGACTGCAACTGAGCAGGAGTAGCCGGAATCGCTGCAATAATCGCATCAATTACCTTCGCCACCGGAATAATCTCCATTCCTAACTCTGGCACCGGTTGATTCTTAGGAATAATCGCCCTTTTGAAACCCAATTTCGCCGCCTCCCTCAGCCGCAACTCTAATTGGGAAACCGGCCGCACCTGTCCTCCCAAACCCACTTCCCCGAGCAAAACAGTGCGTGCATCAACCACCCGATCGCGAAAACTGGCCACAACGGCGATCGCAACTGCCAAATCCGCCGCCGGTTCATCCACCTTCAACCCGCCCACCGTCGCTAAAATCACATCTAATTTAGATAAAGGAATCCCCACCCTTTTCTCCAAAACAGCTAAAATTTGCTGCAATCTAGCATTGTCCACACCAGTAGTAGTGCGGCGCGGCGAACCAAAACTTGCAGGGCTAACTAACGCCTGAATTTCCACTAAAATCGGTCGAGTTCCTTCGCAAGTAACAGTCGTCGAAGTACCGGGAGAAAATTCATCTCTATTCCCTAAAAACAACTCCGATGGATTATCTACTTCTCGCAAACCGTTGGCTACCATTTCAAAAACACCGATTTCGTGAGTCGCGCCAAAACGGTTTTTCATCGATCGCAAAAGTCGATGAGAAGCAAAGCGATCGCCCTCAAAATACAGTACAGTATCTACCAAATGTTCCAAAACCCTCGGTCCCGCCAAAGCTCCATCTTTCGTAACGTGACCGACAATAAATAAAGTAATATTTTCCCTTTTCGCAACCTGCATCAAAGCCGAAGTACATTCCCGCACCTGAGCCACCGAACCCGGAGCCGATGTTAAACTAGCAAAATAAATAGTTTGGATGCTGTCAATCACCGCCACATTCGGTTTCAGCGCTTCCAACTCCCGCAAAACAACTTCTAAATCCGTCTCGGGAAGCAAATAGAAATTCTCCGCTGAATTGTCCTCCGAATCCTTTTTAGCTTCCCCGTTGCTGCCGGATTTATGCCCGCCGTTGCTTGACAAATCAACCGGATTAGCTACGCCCAAACGCTGCGATCGCAACTTCACCTGCTGGCCGGACTCCTCCGCACTGACATACAGTATCCGATCCTTGCGGGCCAACATATTCGCCACCTGCAACAGCAGCGTCGATTTCCCGATTCCCGGTTCTCCGCCAATCAACACCAGCGATCCGGGAACAATCCCGCCTCCCAAAACTCGATCGAGTTCCCCGTAACCAGAAGGCCAGCGAGACTGAGTTTGGTCGGAAATCTGCGATAATCTGAAAGATACCCTTGGTTGACCCTTCGACTTATCAGGGGGCGAACCGCCCACTGTCTTAGTTGTCACCCCAGTTAAACCAGCCCGCGACACAGCAGCAGTAGGTTGTTCTAACTGCTCGTCAAAAGAATCCCACTTCTGACAGCTAGGACACCTGCCAAAATATTGTGGTGAATCATACCCGCATTCCCGACAAATATATTGTATTCGAGGCTTAGGCATTGTTTACTATGATAAATAGTCACCCTAACATTTAGAAAAGTCTGAGTTAAAGCACTTATCAAGCTTTCAGACCCATCCCCACACATAATTCAATTTGTGTCTTCTATGATAGGGTACAAAAAATTAACATTATCTGAAATGTAACTTAAGGAGTGCTCGGTAACTTGGAAAACCATAAAGAAAAAATTCTGGTAGTCGATGACGAAGCCAGTATCCGCCGCATTCTGGAGACTCGCCTTTCCATGATTGGCTACGATGTCGTCACCGCTGCTGACGGCGAAGAAGCTCTCGAAACTTTTCGCAACACCGAACCCGACTTAGTGGTTTTGGACGTTATGATGCCGAAGCTAGACGGTTACGGCGTGTGTCAGGAGTTGCGTAAAGAGTCAGACGTGCCCATCATCATGCTAACCGCTTTGGGAGACGTAGCCGATCGCATCACCGGTTTAGAATTGGGCGCCGACGATTACGTCGTCAAACCTTTCTCTCCCAAAGAACTCGAAGCCCGCATCCGTTCGGTACTGCGGAGGGTTGACAAAAACGGAGCATCGGGCATTCCCAGCTCCGGAGTCATCCACGTCACCAATATTAGGATTGACACCAACAAGCGCCAAGTTTACAAAGGCGACGAACGAATTCGGCTCACGGGCATGGAATTCAGCCTGTTAGAACTGCTTGTCAGCCGTTCTGGAGAGCCTTTTTCGCGATCGGAAATTTTGCAGGAAGTGTGGGGATACACGCCAGAACGCCACGTAGACACCCGCGTAGTGGACGTTCACATCTCGCGGCTTAGGGCAAAGTTGGAAGACGACCCCAGCAATCCCGAATTAATTCTTACCGCCCGCGGCACCGGCTATCTCTTCCAGCGAATTGTCGAAATTGGAGAAGTAGGATAAAGTCAGTTGGCAGTTGGCAGTTGGCAGTTGGCATTAGTTAAATTACCAACTACCAATTACCAATGACTAATGACTAATGACTAATGACTAATGACTAAATCTGATCCCAATAAAGTTTTGCGGCAATTGCCCTTAGTTGCAGGAGGGTTAGCAGGTACGCTGCTAATGGTGAACCGCTTGCTGACAGAGCAAATCACAGATTCTCAAGCTCGATCGGACGCTTTGGGAGTAATTATCAGCGCTTTGCTGATTTTAACAGGTTTGCTGTGGCAGCAGGTGCAAGCGCGATCGCCGGATTCGGTAAAACTTATCGGCGAAGAAGGTTTTGAATTTGCGCCGGATTTGCCGGAGGCTGTGAAAATAGAATTAGCTTGGGCGTCGCGTTTGCTGTTGACAAATACCGCCACAAGGTCGATCGTAATTGTGTATCAGGGAAAAGTTTTATTGCGCCGCGGTATTTTAGGCATCAATCCCGAAGTTAAACCCGGGCCGATTTTGCAGCGAGTGCTCGACAAAAACAAACCAGTTTATTTAGTAAATCTCAATATTTATCCCGGGCGAATTGAATTTGACTATTTGCCAGAAAATACTCAAGGAGTTATCTGTCAGCCGATCGGCAGCCAAGGCGTTTTAATCTTAGGTGCTAACGCGCCCCGCAGCTACACCAAACAAGATGAAAACTGGATTGAAGGGATTGCCGACAAACTAGAAAATACCATCAATCAATTTTAGATTTTAGATTTTAGATTTTAGATTGTGGATTTTAGATTGTGGATTTTAGATTGTGGAGTGCACAATGGCAGCCCTGTGAAAGTGCGATCGACTTCGAGGGCTGCGCTAACGACGGATTTGCCTCATTCTAGGTGTTGGCTATCGGCAATAAACAAGATTTATCGGAAAATTGGGTTTAAAACCCCGTGCTTCTAGCACGGCTTTGTGTCAAAATAGGATTGGTCACAGACCCGCCCAGATTTGAGATACTCCAAAATAAACAGCTTGGTTGAAAGTCCTGTCAGAGTTGCGATCAGAAACAGGGGAAGCAACGCCGGGCAATGGAAGTCCAACCCTAAAAGCAAACAAGTATTTTACTTGCGTACAAAACAGAAAAGTCGCCGTAGGGCATTGGGAGACTTAAAACGGACATGGAGAGAAGGTAAGACTGGCTTGCTAGCACATCTCAGCTAAGTGTCAAGAATCACCGTTGCTTTAGCGGGCGTGAGTATGTCAATACCGATATCTTTTGAAAAGAAGAAGAGCGAGCGAGCCCCCCAACAAAATTTGCAGGGTTTGAGGGTATTCTTCGCCACTCCTGAGCCGGCTGCGTGCACAGGGCGGCTCTTAGTCCTCAACAACGCTCTCCGGGTGCGCCGCAGCGCACCTTACTAGCTCAAAACTCTCAACTCAAAACTCAAAACTACTACCGAGCCCAGTCAGTACCGCGCCACAGCGTAAAAAACAAAACACTAGAAATCAGCGCGCCCAGCAGCCACTTAATAGCATTTTTAAATAACCCCAAGCGCTGACTTGACTTAACCGCAGCGCTTTGCGTCTGCAACCGGTCCTTAGCCGGAGTAATTCTCGAAAGAATTTGCTCTTTCAATTGCTGTGGGTTTTGCGTATCCGCTGGTACCCCCAAACGGGTAAGTTCCCCGGCCAAATTCCTTAAATCTTCAGGACTACCCTTATTCAGCCGTTCTTCCACCTGCTGCAACTGAGCTAATTGTTGGTTGGCTTGAGTAGTAATTTGCTGGTTATTTTGGTTGTTGACGTAGATAGCGCCAAAAATTCCCAAAGGTAGCATCAACAGAAAAACCAGGGCCAGCAGCAGACACACCCAAGACAAAACCTTCAAAAACAAGTCTTCCAAACCTCTGCGATCGTACCCTTCTCCAAAAAATATCAGCGCCATTGCCAGTAAAGGAACTGGCACCCGTTCAACTACAGCCCCAATCGTTTGCAATTCCCAGAGGCGATTGCCAAAATTTGCTGGTATAAGAACTGCAATCGCATCTAATACAGACAGAATTAATAGACCGTAGCCAATCCAACGCAGTCTGTAGATAGAAAAACCTTGTTCGCCTTGTAAGTCATTCATAAAATAATCAGAGTTGTTGTTAAGAAAAATCTCTCTTGAACCCGCCCAATAACGGATACAAGTCCCCGACAACAGTCGTGGAGAATCAAAAATTTTAGACTTTTGTTCAAGCTTCCCGATTCACCTGTGGAGTAAATCTAAAAGCTAAAAGCTAAAAGCTAAAATCGACTGAATCGAGTCAAGGCTCGGGGAATCGCGGCTGCCACCACCCATACCAAGAAACCCAAGCATTCTCTAGAATTTTTTTGGCATCTTCTGGAGTTGTTTTATCCAAAGGCACAGACATCTGAGTCCACAAACAGCGCCGGTCTTGAATATTTCCCCTACCCAACAACCAAAACAGAATACGGTTTGGCTGCCAATCGCGAGTATTTCGATTATATCTAAACTGTTGGGAAGTTACTGTAGCACTGCCATTAGGATTGATACACGAACTCAAATAAAGTCGATTTTGCTGTTGCAAAATTCCGTGAAACCCCGCGGCTTGAGTGTTTGCCAATGTTAGTTTACCAGGAGACGACTTGAGAACTGTATGTCCTTTCATCATACCTTCCACTTGCCCAATGGTGTCTACCGCATAGCGCATCTCTATTTCGAGAGCCATGCTATTTTTTTGATATTCATATTTCCTGGCAGCTTTGAATTCTGAATTGCCGCTAATTTTCAGCGGCGCGCTCTTCTGCATTTTCCAATCGGCTAGAGGCACCGACTCGGGAAACTCAAACGGGGTTGCCAGATTTTTGCCTACAGAGGGATAGAAAACCAATTTTCCGGCAACCAACAAAACCCCTCCCAAAGTAACAGCCAACAGGGAAAGCCTAACTGGTTTCCAAGAGGTAATAGCCATTAGCAATTCTGTCCTTCCTTATTTTGGGGTTGGTCTTTCAAAATTGCAAACCAGCAGAATAACCCGAAAATAAATACAGCAATCATAGAAAATATTACCGAACCATTTCCTTCGTGCCAGTAGTCAAATGCTTCGGGTTGAGATAGCGATACCAGCACGGCCAGGAGACCAACTCGCGCGGCATTCACTACAAATGCAGTAATTATTGCGACGAATGGCAATACAATTTTCTGACTCGTAGTGGTAGGAAACATCAGTAAGAAAACCAGAGCTAGTCCTAACAATTGTAGCATCGCATTCACCCCGGAACAGCCGTGATTCACTTCCACGCTGCCCTTTTCCAGGATTAGATAAACCCCTTTCTGCACAACTTCAAATCCTATATAATGCAGGATGAAAGCTGAAAATTTTGCTGTTAATTTGGGGACATCAACGAAGACTCCGATCAATCCGGGAGGAATAGCTGTATACGCAAGAATTAGAAGTTCCTGCCAATATTGTTTCAGTCCTTTTGTTCCAGAAGCCAGCAATGCAAGACTGATTCCAGACAAAAAAGGCGTTGCTCTGATAAAAAAGTCGTATCCAGATATCGACGAACTTTTGAGCAATATTAAAGCAATTAAGGATGACCCAAAGAAGCTGGCGAAAATTCCGCTTTCAAAAGTTAAGGATTCGTGCCTTTCCCAAATGAGAAATGCTACAACTCCCCAAAACAGGAACATTGTACCGAACAGGTCAGTGTCGTTGGTTCTGGAAGTCAGAGTTAGGTGTAAGGCTATCAAACCGGAGGCGATGCCTAACAGCCAGTATTTAGGTTCTTGGACGTGCTTGAGCCAGTTTATTTCGGTCATTGGTGCTTTTTGTTTTTCCTAAAAGCTTCTAAAATGCTTAATCTTGTAACTCTATTAAAATTATCAGCTACAAACACTTGAATTTATGCCTTTGGGGTGATTTTTAACTAAATCTTCACAAAGATTGACAATGGCGAATGTGTGTGATAGTTCCCTCCACCTAATTAAATCTGAAGTTAGGCGCAAAGATTAAAGAAAACAGGTTTTTTAACTGTGATCGATCGCACTCCCCGAAAGATTTTATTCCCTCAAACCCGGTTTCTGCGCCTAGAGTTTAAATGAAAAGCTTGAAGGCAAGACAGAAAGATTTCTTGGACGCACTCTTGAGCTTGAAAACCAGTTTTTTACCGGTGCTGGTTTTTGGTAGCCCGTGCGTCCAAGAGTAGATTAATTAGAGTAGACTTTCCGGTAGTAAGTTTGATATTCCTCCGAAAGCAGGGGTTCCCACCACTCCCGATGGGCTAAGTACCATTCTACAGTCTGCCGCAAACCTTCTTCAACTGTTACTGAGGGAGTCCAACCTAACTCAGTTTTAATTTTGGTGGCATCAATAGCATAACGGCGATCGTGCCCGGCTCTGTCTTTGACAAATGTAATCAATTGTTCGCAAGGACGGGCGGGTAAATCAGAAGCTAATTCGTCCATTAGCTGGCACAGCATTTTTACTAGATCGAGATTTTTTACCTCGTTGTTGCCGCCAACATTGTAGGTTTCCCCAGGCTGACCACGGTGAATAACGGCATCTAAAGCGCGGCAGTGGTCGAGAACGTAGAGCCAATCTCGCACGTTTTGACCGTCGCCGTAAACAGGCAGCGGTTTGCCCAATAGCATATTGATGCACATTAATGGAATGAGCTTTTCTGGGAAATGATAGGGGCCGTAATTGTTGGAACAGTTGGTGATAATTGTCGGGACGCCGTAGGTGTGGAAATAGGCGCGGGCGAGGTGGTCGCTGCCAGCTTTGGAGGCTGAGTAGGGACTGTTGGGCGAGTAGGCAGTTGTTTCTGTGAAGGCTGGGTCATCGGGGCCGAGACTGCCGTAAACTTCGTCGGTAGAAACGTGGAGGAAGCGCATTTGTGCTTTGAGAGATGCCTCATCAATTGCTTCAAAATGCTTGCGGAAGGCTTCTAAAAGTGTGAAGGTTCCGACAACGTTTGTTTGAACAAAGGCTGCAGGCCCGATAATTGACCTGTCAACGTGGGATTCTGCGGCAAAGTGGGCGACTGTGGTGATGTTTTCTTCTTTGAGCAAGGTATCGACTAGGGTACGATCGCAAATATCCCCCTGCACAAACCGAAAATTTTCGCCTCCTTCCAAAGTTGCCAGGGTTTGTCTGTTTCCGGCGTAGGTTAAAGCGTCGAGTACGACTACTCGATCGCCCGGATAGCTGCTGCACCAGTGATGCACAAAATTCGAGCCGATAAATCCAGCCCCGCCCGTCACCAACAATCGGCGAGGGGTTCGCTCAATGCCTTGATTCGCGTTGTCTGTCATAAAAATAAGAGTTATTCCAATAACTAAGCCTTTACAAAAGTAGCCTTAAAAGTAGTTTGTCACCAAGTGTTTGCGGCCATGTAACTAAATTTTCTACAATCTCACCTCAGATTTTCTAATTTGGGCGCGATCGAAGTATTGGTTCACAAAACTTGAACTTATACCGAGCTGTTAGCCGAAACGCTTACAGAGCAAGCATTGCAAATTTTTAAGCAGGCAAATTTAAATTTGAATTGCGTGAGGCTATAGCTGACTTTTGCGATCGATCCTCGATATGGGCGGCGCGCAGAGTTGATACATTTGTAAAGAGCTGTTACCATTAATTTTTTAATTATCCTTTACAATCTCCAGAGCACCATGAAGAAGTTTCAAGTGTTAGCTGGCATTGCTTCCGTCGTCGCGATCGCAAGCAGCATCGCCATAGGTGACGCTGCATCTGCTTTCCCCTGTTCCTACAGCAAATCTGGGGCGGCTAAATCTGGTTCTGCGACAACGATCCTAGGTTCCGGCGGCTCGGAGCGAATCAATCCGTGGAAATCTTACAAAACAGCAGCTCTCGGTTTCCTCGGTTTGGCGGGAGTTTTGGGTGGGGGTGCGGCCTACATGAGCTACCGCGCCGGCAAGCGCGCTTCTGCTGCTTGCGCTGCGATGACCGATAATTTTGAAGTTTTTGAAGAATCGGCTCCGATCGCAGATGCAGGTGTTTCTGGACACATGGAAGTTCCTGCCTTGCTCGATTTGGCGCCGGCGGGTGCTGTAGCTGAGTCAGCAGATGCGGTTGCAGCCGTTCGCGAACACCCAGAAGCTCCTGGCGGTGAGCTGGATTTGCCGGTTTCGCCAGTTGCTGAGTTGAGTTCTGAAATTGCGATCGAACAAGTCCAAAGCGCGATCGTCAAATAGTTATCTCAGACCAAAGTATTCGCTTAGCGCACCTCCAATCTTCCCAGATTGGAGGTTTTTTGAGTGGAAATTATCTACCCTACAATTTCTTGTCATTGCGATCGCGAAGCACTGCAAACAATAGACAGATGAATCGATAGCACACAATATTATATTCCGGCCAAGCAAACGAGCGCTAAATTAATATCAATTAAAAAAACTCTTGCTACAATCATCAATCTCATACTAATTAATTATTAAAAGTCGCCGCTCTTTGTCAGGACAAGGCTGTGGCGTTTCCCTAATGTATTTGAACTGTATTTGATCCGAGTGAAAACTGCTATAAAATTAGATGACTCAAAGCGAAACAGTACCCGGCAGAGGCGATCGCTAAAAATACTCTTCAGATCAATCTGAGGGTAGACGGCAAGAGTTCAAATCCCCTGCTATGGTGGAAAATATAGCCCTACAGATTACAACTATAGGTTATTATGAATGCTTGGCGCGATCGATTCAATCAATTTACAGGTAAAACTAGATTGGCAGTTTGCCGCGTGTTCGTTCACCTAACAGGCGAAGAAGTTGCACCGCTGTTAGGAGTTCTCAACCGCACCGCTAGAAAAGCAATCGATGCCGATGGCGACATAGTAGTTTTAGGAGAAGGTCTGGTAGAAATTTGCAATCACCTGTTGCAGTACGACAACTACTGGCAGTCAGCCGCCAATGAGGGCGATGTTTTTTGGAATGAAGGGGAAGCCGGCGATTATGTGGATGAACTTTTCATTGATTCAGCCGATCGCTATCTCAGCGAGCCTCAATACAGCACATCTGTTTACGATCAAAAATCCCCCTTGTCTTTGCCGATAACTAGAAATATCGTAGTGATGCTGACAGTTGCGTATGAAGGGGAAGTTCCTGCCCTAGAAACTGACCTCGCTGACATCAGCACGCTGAAAGTCGGTTTAAAAGCCCTGATTAATTTACATTACCAAGAAAGGCTCCGAGCTGTGCAAGTTCACTTTTCTCCCGCACAGTTGGGAGACGAACTTACCAACGACCAAGTGTTGGTCAATTTCCCCGAACTTATTCCCATTTAAGGAAGGAAGAAGGAAGAGGGAGAAATTACCAATTACTATTTACCAAAATTACCACAGCACATTCCCTGTATATGTAGTACACAGAATTTTCTAGGGATTAAGGTGCGTCGCTAGTAACAATCTGCAAGTTTTATCCAAAATATTGCAGCGACGCAGCCTACAGATTAACACCCCACAATATAGCTGCTACTGTACTTGTTAAAGATGGAATAGGCTGTATTTACTCATTACCAATTACTATTTATGATGCTGCGAAAACTGACAATTTATTTAATGGCTTTAACTTTTTTGGGGACGGCAATCGGCTGCGGTTCACCTCGCACACAAACTTATACAAATCCTGCTGGCAATCCAAATATTAACACAGTGCGCCCGGCACCAAACAATAACTTGGCTCAAGGCCAATATCCCGTACAGCAAGCTACCTACGACGATGCTGATGGCGAATACAGTTTGATGTTGCTGAATACTCCCCCCGGCAGTCCCCCAGTTTACCGCACTAGGGATTTGCAAATGGCTCGCTTAACAGATGAAGAAATATCGGCAGGCAAGAAAAGTTATCTAAATGTGGATAACAATCAAGCGGTTTTGCATTTGACAGAAGATTTTAAAATTGAGTACGTTCACAACGTTACCGAAACTGTTCCGAATCCTCAAACAGGTCAGCCCCAAACCGTAGTAGTGAGACAGCAATCAGGCTTCTGGGCACCGTTTGCTGGGGCTATAGCCGGTCAGGCGATCGGCAGTTTGTTATTTAGACCGCGATATTATATGCCGCCAGTCTATCAGCCGGGGATTATGACAGGATATGGCGGGTATGGTAATACTTACGGCCAAGCTGTTCAGCAGTATGAAACTCGCTATCGAACTCCGCCTCCGGCTGTGAGAAACCGTCAAGTTTTAAGGACGACCGGCCGCTTGCGATCGCCCACCTATAACCAGCCAGTAAGACCCTCAGCACGGCCAAATGGCAATCGATCGACCGGTTCGGGTTACGGTGGCAGCACTTTGAGGCGATCGCCGCAGCAACGTCAAAATCAATACAAGCGACAGCCGAGTTTTGGTAGCGGCAGGAATTCTCGTCAACCGAGTCGGAATCGCTCTTTCGGGAGTAGAAGGCGCTGAGTTGAAAATGGCAAAAATCAGCAACTGACATCGGTAAAAGTTGATTTTATTATTCTCCCGATGCCACGCCACCGCAGGTAGGGAGAAGGAAAACTTTGGAATAATTGATTTAGCCTTCTCTGTTTCCCCCAGACCCCAAAAATAGGTGATTTAATTTCTACAGTGGTATTGTGAAACTTCATTAAGTTTGTAAGCATCAATCAACAATAGTAGTATCAGATTATCTGATTATTCGAGTAAAAAACACATGACTTAAAGAAGGGAAACCTTAAATGCAACTAGCAGAGAGGCACATCATTAAATCTACGGAACATCGTTTCGCCCAGATTGATGAATTAGCCTTTAAATCCAAGAATCTCTACAATGCCGCCAACTACGTCATTCGTCAGAGTTTTACTTATGGATGGGGTTACATCAACTACAACGAGATGAACCGTTTGATGAAATCTCATCAAGCTTACAAGGCAATGCCCGCCAAGGTTAGTCAACAAATTTTGATGGTATTGGACAAGAATTGGAAATCGTTTTTTGAAGCAGTCAAAGCTTACAAAATTGATTCCTCTAAATTTACTGGTCGTCCGAAGCTACCAAAATATAAGGATAAAGCCAAGGGTCGTAATATTCTTATCTATACGATTCAGGCGATTAGCAGCAAGCAATTGAAGAAAGGAATTATCAAGCTTTCGGGTACGGAAATCTTGATAAAGACCAAAGTAAATCCCGATCAAATTTGCCAAGTTAGGCTGGTTCCCAAATGTGATTCGTATGTGATTGAGGTGATTTATAATGAGCCGGAGTCCACCGTCAGTAACGATATTTGGGCAGCTAGTATTGATTTAGGACTGAATAGTTTAGTGGCGTTAACTTCAAATCAGCCGGGTTTCATCCCTCTCCTGATTAACGGGCGACCATTAAAATCGATTAACCAGTTCTACAACAAACGCTCTTCACACTTACAATCTCAGTTAAAAGGAAGTCGCAAGAGTTCGCCCCGCATTCAGCGCTTAACTCGCTGTCGCAACCAAAAAGTCGATAATTACTTGCATCACGCCAGTCGGCTAATCATCGGTATCTTGGTCGCCAAACAAATTGGGACCCTAGTAATTGGCAAGAATGCACAATGGAAAACCGAAATTGATTTAGGAAAGCAAACCAACCAAAACTTCGTCAGTATTCCTCACGCTCGATTAATTGAGATGTTGGAATACAAAGCTCGACTGGTTGGGATTAGGGTGATCGTGCAAGAAGAATCTTACACATCTAAGTCGAACTTCCTGAATCTAGATCCGATTCCTGTGTACGGGCATACTGGCGCTGATGGTGTCGCATTTAGTGGCAAGCGAATTAAGAGAGGTTTATACAAGACATCGGTCGGTCAATTAATTAACTCTGATGTCAACGGGTCTTACAATATCCTCAGAAAAGCAGTCCCAAATGCGTTTAGCAATGGGATAGAGAGCTGCGTAGTTCAGCCGAGGCGGGTCAATCCGCTCAAAGTAAAAGTGAAAGGGGAGGGACTTAATGCCTCCCATGTCATGTCATAAACGACTATACTTTTACCAGCTATGTAGGTGACAATATGTCTTCTTCACAACCCCCGTCAGGGGAAAGAAACCCTCTAGGATTGGATGAATTGATTGCGATCTTGGTTGCCTTCGGCACGATGGGAGCAATTTTATTTTGGGTAACAGGTAAAAATCCCGATCGATTGAATGCCCGAAATTGGCAATTTCCAGCCGTTTTTTCTCAACCTGCTGTTACGCCCGCGACTCCGGGAATATTAACACCCGAATCGCCCAGTTCCGATTTGCGATCGCCCGCTAAAACGCTCCTTCCCTCAGAACCGGATGCCGCACCTGTGGGACCTTTAGGGCCGGTTTTACCGCAAAATCCTCCGGTGGGTGTAATCGTTGTTCCTCCCAAGCCAATTGCGCGATCGACTCCCGCTCCAGCAATTACCAAACCGAAAGGCGATAAACCCAAAGCCGATCAACCCAAAGTTGGGCCCGTTAGATTCTCCGATGTTCCAGACAAATATTGGGCGCGTCCGTTCATTTTAGCCTTAGTCGATCGGAAAATTTTTGCTGAGTCCAGCGACAGCAAATTTCGTCCAGACGAACCGATGACGCGAGCCGAACTAGCGCGCTTAATTCAGCGAATGTCCGACGACAAACAACCGATCCGAAAACCAATTGATTTTAAAGACGTAAAAGACAAGAGTCCTGCCGGTCCTGCGATCGACCACACCGTCAAAACTGGATATCTTAAAGGATACCCAAACAATGAGTTCCGTCCCGAAAAACAGATTCCGCGTGTCGAAGTCATCGCAGCTTTAGCGAGCGGTTTGAGCCTGAAACCATCCACAAAAGCAACCAAAACTTTACAAGTTTATACAGACAGGGCAAAAGTGCCGAAATGGGCAGTTAACAAAGTAGCATCAGCCACAGAAGCTGGCATTGTTGTCAACCACCCGAAGCGCACACTTTTGCAGCCTAATAAAACAGCAACTCGTGCTGAAGTAGCAGCCATGATTTACCAAGCTATGGCCAAAAAAGGCAAAGTACCTGCTAAGTCTTCAGAGTATGTTGTCAAGCCTTTAAAGCTGCCCAAATAATATTTTAGGGGCGTTGCTCCTAGCCCGCCCCACAATAACATTTAATCGTTATTGTTTGTAGTCAGGACTGAAGCCTTCACTACGAAGCAGCTAAATTAATCTTGAAACACCATAATACTGCCCGAATAGCAAGCTACCCAAACCTGATTAGTTTCCGGATCGTAAGTAATCCCGATCGGACTTGAATTAACCTTCACTGTTTGCAGCACTTTCATATCGCTCGTCCTAACTTTGCTAACAGTATTCGAGAAATAGTTGACTACATAAAGCAGTTTTCCCTGATCGGAAATTGTCATGCTGCGAGGTGCTTTTCCTGTAGAAACTTTGTCCACGACTTTACCCATTTTTAGGTCAATTTTTGCCACATTTCCTTCACCATTTAAAGTGGCATAAAGATACTTTCCATTGGGATCGATCGTCAAATGACGCGGCGCATTGCCAATATTCTTGAGCCATTCTACCGAAAAGTCGATGAGATTCACTTTCGCAATATCGGAAGAACCCATGATGGCAACATAGGCATTTTTTGAGTCGGGAGTAACCACAATACCCCGAGGATATGCACCCAGTTTCACTCGCTCGATTTCGAGATTTTTATTGATATCAACTACGCTCAAATCCCAACTGCACCAATTGCTAGCGAGGGCGAAGCGATTGTCAGGGGAAACAGCATTGAATTTCGGAACTGCACCTACAGGAATTACCTTTTCTATTTTCAAAGTTTGGGTATTGATGCGGTACAGAAAACTTTGGTCATGTTTGGCCGCTGGAGAGCACCTGTCGGTTCCCGGATTTCTAAACCCGGAACCGTACATTTTGTAGTTGGAGACGTAGGCATATTTGCCGTCTGTTGAAAAAGCCGCTTCTACGGGAGAGCCTTTATAATTGCCTTTGAATTTAGAAAACCCGAACTTCGACAAGTTTACGGTATCGGGAATAGTCTTGACTAATTTAAAATTCCTGTCATAAACTGTGATTGTGTGGCGGTACATCATGTTTTGAGCAAAAAACAAACCCGCTCCCGAATAAACTATTGATTTTGGCGATATGTTACCGTAAATTGTTTTTTTCAAGGTCATTTTTCCTTGAGTATTATCGGGAGGATTTTCGAGCTTGGTGGGTGGCAATTCACTTTCTTTATCCTCGGAATTTTCAGTTTTAAAGGGCGGTAAAGAGGGTTCTTGAAATAGAGGTTCTTGGGTCTGAGTGTTAGTTTGATCTTCGTCGAGTTCGTTTGTGTTATCTGTGGCGGTAGGAGAGGGGGAAGATCGATCGACATTTGGCGAGATTTTTTCCGCAGATTCCATGCTGGCGTCTTCCGGCTTACCTTTGAGTGCTGACAAGGTTTTAGGGCCGACAATTCCGTCAACTTTCAGGTTGTTCTCTGCTTGAAACTTTTTCACTGCAGCCTGGGTGAGAGAACCGTAAAATCCTGTAGCCTTACCGCTAAAATAGCCTGCGTTTTGTAGAGTTTTCTGAAGTTGGGCTACTTCCGGGCCTGAATCACCTTTTTTGATGGCGAGTGCGGGATTGACTAAATTGACAATTGTGAGAGCGATCGTAAAGAAAAGTAAAGGAGTATAGGCTAAATTCCGGTGCATTTTTGAGTGGGTCGATCGAGCTTGACCCGCAGCCGTTTCCCAAGTTTCAGCTAAATGTAGGTAGGCCAGTCCGTCCATAGTTTTTACCGGGTATTTTTGGTGCTATGATACACCAGTTAACTTTGATGAAAGAGAGAATCTTATTATAATCAAACTTAGGGTAAAATCTCCAAGCAGTTTTTAATGGTGCCAGCAAGTAGGAGCGATCGACAATGTGGAGTGGGGAAAAAACAACCGCAGAATCAACGACAAAAGAATCCCGCCAGACGTTGCTGGGGGACGGCGACGGGGGACTTTGCCAGCGGGCTTGGGTAGAAATGGATTTAGCAGCTTTAACTCACAATGTAAAAGAGCTTAAAAAGCTCTTATCTCCCCACACAGAACTGATGGCAGTTGTGAAAGCCGATGCTTACGGTCACGGTGCTGTTGCAGTCAGTCAAATAGCATTGCAAGCAGGGGCTAGTTGGCTGGGAGTGGCGACAATTCCCGAAGGAATAGAATTGCGAGAAGCTGGGATAGAAGCGCCGATTTTGCTGTTGGGGGCAACCCATACACCGGAACAGGTAAAGGCGATCGCCCATTGGCACTTGCAGCCCACTATTTGTACTGCCAAACAAGCCCTAATTTTTTCCGAAGTTCTCGCCGATCTGAACCAATGTTTGCCGGTTCACGCTAAGTTAGATACGGGAATGTCTCGCTTGGGTACGCCCTGGCAAGAAGCAACAGAATTTGTGCAATTAGTCAAGCGGTTGCCCAATTTAAAATTAGCCAGCATTTACTCTCACTTGGCGACAGCAGATAGTCCCGACCCCGCAGTTATGAGAGAGCAGCACCAGCGGTTTCAACAGGCGATCGAGCAAATTAAAATAGCAGGAATTAACCCCCCTCGCCTCCACTTGGCCAACTCTGCTGCAGCCCTCGCTGACCCGGCTTTGCACTACGATTTAGTGCGAGTCGGTTTAGCTACCTACGGTCTTTATCCAGCTCCTCACTTGCAGTCGATCGCCAATTTGAAGCCCGCAATGCAGGTAAAAGCTAGGGTAACGCAGGTGAAAACAATTGAAGCAGGAACCGGCGTCAGTTACGGCTATAAATTTATAGCTCAGCGCCAGACACAGATTGCCGTAATTGGTATCGGCTATGCAGATGGCATTCCGCGCAATCTTTCTAATAAAATGCAGGTTTTAGTCCGGGGTCAGTTCGTGCGGCAAGTGGGCGCGGTAACGATGGATCAATTAATGCTGGATGTAACTGATATTCCCAATTTAGAAGTCGGCGAAGTGGTGACGCTGTTGGGCAAAGATGGGGAATATCAAATTACTGCAGACGATTGGGCCGCGACTTTAGGAACTATTTCGTGGGAAATTCTCTGCAGTTTTAAACACCGATTGCCCCGCGTAGCAGTACACTATTAGCAGTAGTCCGGCAGGGGTTTAAACCCCTGCCTCATAGCAAAAGTCGGTTAAAACCGACTCAAGAGTTTGAGCAAGGAAATTATTGATTTTAGTCCTCTTTTAGAGGACTTTAGCTATGAGACAGGGGTTTTCAACCCCCGTCGGACTCTCGGAGTGAGCGAGAAGACTAAGACTGCATTTACCAATGCCCAATGCCCAATGCCCAATGCCCAATTCCTCATGCCCAATTCCCAATTCCCAATTGATATGACAGTTATTCAGACGTTTTTACCAATAGCTCAAACCTTCTATACTCAGCTAAATGCAGAAAGAACACAAGCCTTGGAAGTAGCCCAAGAATTCTCGAAAAAATTCGTAGAATTGGGGTTTAAAATTGTACCTCAACTGCTGTGGGCGATCGGCATTTTGTTAATTACGCGATTTGCGATCGGCTTTGCGGGCCGCGTGACTCGCCGAGCACTGAGTCGCACCGAAGCCACGCTGCGGAAATTCTTAGTTCAAGCTGCTGAAATTACGATTTTGGTAGTGGGAGTAGTCGCCGCTTTGAGTCAGTTGGGAATTCAAACTACCAGTGTGGTTGCGGTGGTGGGTGCCGCGGGTTTGGCGATCGGTTTGGCGTGGCAAAATACTTTGTCGCACTTTGCTGCTGGGGTAATGTTGATTAGTTTGCGCCCCTTTGAAGTCGGAGATGGGATTGAAGCTGGGGATGTTAAGGGAGTGGTGGACAGCATCGGGATTTTTTCAACAACCGTGGTGACAGACGATCGGATAAAAATTATTGTCCCGAACAATCAGTTGTTTAACGGTACATTGAAAAATACAACGGCAATGGGAACGAGGCGAGTAGACTTGAAGATTGATATTGGCGATCGGCCGATCCGTCAGACAGTGGCTGAGTTATTAGAGATTGCCCACTCTCACCCGCTGGTGCTGGAGAATCCGCCCCCGACTTGTTTGGTGGCCGAGATTACTCCCGATACAACTATTTTATCTCTCCGACCTTGGTGCGCGTCGGTGGCCTACGAACAAGTGCGATCGCAAGTTCAACAATACGTCAAAGAGGCAATGGATGCCGACAACAATCAAGAACAATAGATATAAATCTAAAATCTAAAACCCAAAATTGATCCGAGGTATTTCCCATGAGCAAGTGGTATCCGCAGCAAATTTTGCAAGAACCCGGTGTCAGAATGACCGCAACGGAGAAACAAACAATTCTCAGCAAATTTCCGCCTCCCGACGAAAACGGTCAAATATATGCCGACGGGGTTTTTGAAGGCGGCGGCGTGCGCGGAGTTGCATTTTTAGGAGCACTCAGGTGCTGTAGCGATTTGGGCATCCGGTGGCGAAAATTAGCCGGCACTTCGGCAGGTGCAATTACTGCCGCAGTATTGGCAACCGACTTGTCAATTGATGATTTAGAGGAAATTTTAGGTCAGCTCGATTACAGCATATTTTTAACTCAAAAAAATAGTCCTCTAATTTTAAACGGCGACCCCGCCGATGATTTGCAATCCCCAGCTTGGACGCTACTTTTTCTAACAGTTAGCCGTCAAATGGGAGAATATTCGGCGCAGCCTTTCCGGCAGTGGCTGGAAGCAATGCTCGGTCGAGGTAACTTGCAAACTTTTGCCGATGTCAAAAAAATCGTAAAAGACCGGGAATTAAAAGTAGTAATATCTAACCTCACTCGCGGTGAAATGTTGGTGCTTCCCGACGACTTACATCGGCGCGAATCGACAGATTCCGATGCTTTGTACGAGCAGTTGCACCTCCCAAGCGCTGAACATTTTAGCGTCGCTGAAGCCGTTCGGTTGTCGATGAGTATTCCGCTATTTTTTGAACCAGGAAAACTCGGCGATGACTTAATTGTAGATGGCGGAATTTTGAGCAATTTCCCCCTGTGGATTTATGACAAACAATCCGTCGGTGCGACTCCTGCGTCGCCGCGCTGGTTTACCTTTGGGTTTCGATTAGTCGATACCGGAATTGAGACTAAAGCTAAGATTGATACTCCCCTGTCGATGCTGGCGGCGATGTTCAGAACGATGATGAAAGCAAGAGACCGCTATCACCAGCGAGAAATGGATAAAGGCAGGGTGATTAATATTGATGTGACTGAAGCTGGAGTGACGACGACGGACTTTAATCTCGATGGCGATCGCAAGGCTCACCTGTACCGCTTGGGATATATGTATACTAAGAGGTTCTTTTTGAGTTCCAATTTTAGTTGGGACAAGCACTTGAAGGCTAGGGGCTTTGGGGCAGAGGCTGGCGGTTGATGTCGCGGATGCTAGACAGAGTAAGGGATTGAGGAATTTTTGAATTAGGGGTTGGCAAAAATAAGATGTGTGTGCTATAGTTAGTTACTGTCATCTTGGAGAGGTGGCTGAGTGGTCGAAAGCGGCAGATTGCTAATCTGTTAAGGGTGTTAACATCCTTCGAGGGTTCAAATCCCTCCCTCTCCGTTCTAGAGCTTCTAGGAAAAAATTCCTTTTAATCAAATTTTTGGACGGGCTAGAAGCCCATCCCACAAGAAAATTTTGTGGGATGGGCTTCTAGCCCGTCCAAATTATTTTTGCAGTTCAAGTCTAGTCTAGCCGCAATAATCAACTACTAAATCTAATTAAGCACTTTCATCGCTTCGACAACTTGCCGCGATATAAATGGCAAAATCTCTTCATTCTTGCTATTCTCTTTGCCCTCGGTAAATACAACCAACAAATACGGTCGCAAACCCGCTATTTCAATATAAGCCGCATCGTGACGAACTTGACTTGTCAGTCCCGCTTTTGACCACAATTTTGCTGATTCTGGCAATCCCCCGCCTAAAAAACCTGTTACTTGATTTTCGGGATCTGCCTCTAATTCTGCTGGGTCTAAACTGCGTTTCATTAAACCCATCATTTCTTGCGATGCTTGGGCAGAAACAGCTACGCCGCCGATTATACTGTGCAGCAAACGCGCCGCTGCATTTGTGGTCAGCATATTTCTATTTTCCATTAATTCTCCCAGAAATGCTCGTTCGCGACCGTAGGGGCCGTCACACCAGGTTTTTTGATTGGCGTTAATATTTTGTAATTCCGGCCAATCCAATGATTGAAAGTAACGGTTGACGATGTTTCGCTGCTGTTTCCAAGTTTCAAAGGGCGCGGGTGATAATTCTGGGCCGCTGGTGGTGCCGGTAAGGGCATCTACTACTAAACTGGTGGCGTCGTTGCTGGAATCAACTATCATATCTCGGACGGCGCGTTCTAATTCTGGCGATGTTTTAATCATGCCTTTTTGCGCCCATTCCCAGATGGCAACGAGGTAGAATAATTTAACGATGCTGGCGGGATAAATTCGTTCGGAAGCTCTAGCGCTAAAACCTCGCGGTTGATATTTCCAAAATTCTTCTGGACTCAGGGCGCCGCCTGTATTTACTCGCACCGGCGGATCGTAGACTATCCAGGTAATGGCTGTACGATCGCCACTTAATCCTGTAAATTCTGACAATGCGGAGTCTATAATGCTACTGCCGAGGGTTTCTAATTGTTCGTCTTGGTGAAAAAATGTCATGGTTAATGGCTGACGCTTAACGGTTAACGGCTAGCAGCTAATGGCAATCTATCGTTAAATGCGAACAATTAACAGCAAACAATGAGCAATTAGCAATGGCCAATTATCAATTATCTGATGTTGTGGAGTACCGAACCCGATCGCACATAAATATTTACGATTCCCCAAAGTGCGATCGATTGGCCACTCAAGCAGCGCTGGGGCGACATTTGCGAGTAGTTGACCCCCCCCAGCTTATGAAGGGGGGGAGAAATGGCATAGACTCGGTTGTTGAGGGGGATACAACGGCTGTGATGGTGCGGCTGTGCGAAGATGATTATCCGGGATGGCTGGATATTCGAGATGTTGAGTTGCTCGACCCGACAGAAACAGTGTATCATCCTCTGGTGCTTTCTGAGGCAGAAATCAAGGAAAAATTACCAATAGTAATTACTTTCGCTCGTGAGGCTATGAACCAATCCAATTATTATCTTTGGGGCGGTACAGTCGGGCCGAATTATGATTGTTCTGGCTTGATGCAAGCGGCTTTTGTGGCTGCCGGCATCTGGTTGCCGAGGGATGCTTATCAGCAGGAAGCTTTTACTAAACCTGTTAGTATCAGTGCTTTAGAACCGGGGGATTTAGTATTTTTTGGTACGCCAGAAAAAGCAACTCATGTAGGATTGTATCTCGGAGATAATCGCTACATTCACAGTTCTGGAAAAGCACAAGGTCGCAACGGTATCGGTATCGATGTTTTGTCGGACGATGGCGATCTAGTCAGTCAAGCTTATTACCAGCAATTGCGGGGATATGGTAAAGTTGTGGCAAGTTATCAACCTCATTAGTTGTTGACGGTTGACGGTTGACGGTTGACTGTTAACTAATGACTAATGACTAATGACCAATGACTAATGATTACTGATGTTATCTAACAAAGAAATGGACGCTGCATTATTTTTGGAAAAATTGGCTGCACAGCAGGCTGGCGCTGAGGTTGTTCTCGACGTTTCAGTGGTGGTGCCGGTGTATAATGAGGTGGAAAGTTTGCCTCATTTGATTGAGGCGATCGCCTCTTCTATCCAACCATCTGGACTCAGCTATCAAATTATTTGTGTAGATGACGGTTCTAAGGACGGTTCTGCTGAACTTCTCCAGCAGTTAGCCAGCACTCGCGATGACCTTTGTGCTGTAATTTTGCGCCGCAATTACGGGCAAACTGCTGCCATGTCGGCGGGTTTCGATCGCGCTCGCGGCCGTGCTATTGTTACCCTAGACGGCGATTTGCAAAATGACCCTGCTGATATTCCGCTATTGTTGTCAAAGTTAAATGAAGGCTACGATTTAGTTAGCGGCTGGCGGAAAAATAGGCAAGACAATACTATTAGCCGGTTGATTCCTTCTAAAATTGCTAACTGGTTAATTGGTCGCGTTACAGGCGTAACTTTGCATGACTACGGCTGTTCTTTGAAAGCTTATAAATCCGAGTTGGTAGCAGACTTGAATCTCTACGGGGAATTGCACCGCTTTTTGCCTGCCTTGGCGTTTATTGAAGGGGCGAGAATTGCAGAACTGCCTGTGCGACACCACGCCCGCCGTTTCGGTCAAAGTAAGTACGGAATTTGGCGGACTTTTCGCGTGTTGATGGATTTGTTAACTATTTCTTTTATGAAAAAGTTCCTGACTCGACCGATGCACGTTTTTGGACTTTTGGGACTGAGTTCTATGACGTTAGGAACGGTTTTAGGAATTTATTTGACTTTTCTGAAATTGGCTTTTGGTCAAAGTATTGGCAATCGTCCTTTGCTGATTTTGGCTGTGGTTTTGCTGTTAACTGGCGTGCAGTTATTTTGTTTTGGTTTGCTGGCGGAAGTGATGATGCGGACTTATCACGAGTCGCAGGGAAAACCGATTTATCGGGTGCGCGAGGTGTTTGGTTCTAAATAAGGGGTTGATTCCAATTAGACTAGGTGATAAAAAAAGGAAAAGTTTTGAGTTTTAAGTTAAATCATTTAAGACTCAAAACTCAAAACTACTTCCTAATCTTCAATTCTCCAATCTAAAATCTAAAATCTAAAATCTAAAATTGAGTGACTTTTTGAGCTTGTCGGAGAGATGTAATAGTTGCGATCGCGTGTTCGGCGACTGCATCTATTTCTGCTTCGGTATTGAACCGGCCAATACCAAACCGAATTGAAGCGTAAGCTAATTTGTCCGATCGCCCGATCGCTGCTAAAACATGAGAGGGAGATATTTTTGCGGAAGTGCAAGCAGATCCCGAAGAAACTGCCGCCGCCGGTTGCAAACCCAACATCAACGCTTGACCGTCAACCCCGCCTACACTAATATTGAGATTCCCCGGCAATCTCTTCGTAGCGTGACCGTTGAGAAAAACATCGCCCAATTCACTCAAGTTTTCCCACAAACGCTGCCGCAAATTAACCACTCGTTCTGTTTCCGACGGCATTTCTGCAATTGCCAATTCTACTGCTTTGGCAAACCCAACTATTTGCGGTGGGTAGAGAGTGCCCGATCGCATTCCCCGTTCGTGGCCTCCTCCGTGCATCTGCGGCGCTAGCTGCACTCTCGGTTTGTTGCGGCGCACGTAGAGAGCACCGATCCCTTTTGGCCCGTAGATTTTGTGGGCTGTCAAGGACATTAGATCGATATTCATCTCCTCTACGTCGAGGGGAATTTTGCCGATCGCCTGTGCCGCATCTGTGTGGAAAAGAATGTCATTTCCGCGACAAATTGCAGCAATTTCTGCGATCGGCTGGATGACGCCAATTTCGTTGTTAGCCGTCATCACTGAAACTAAAATTGTCTCGGCCCGAATCGCTTTGATCAAATCGCCTATATCAATCAGCCCGTCGCTTTTCACCGGCAAAACAGTAATGTCAAACCCCAATTTTTGCAAATAGGTACAGGGGTCGAGAATTGCATTGTGTTCGGTTTTTACTGTGATAATGTGCTTTCCTTTACTGAAATAAGCTTCGGCGATACCTTTGATCGCTAAGTTATTTGCTTCGCTTGCGCCGCTGGTAAAAACAATTTCTTCTGGGGAGGCGTTGATCGCTTCGGCTATGATTTGTCGTGACTGTTTTACCGCTGCTTCTGCTTCCCAGCCGTAGACGTGGTTTATGCTGGCTGCGTTGCCGAACTGTTCGGTGAAATACGGCATCATCGCATCAAGTACCCGTGGATCTACGGGGGTTGTGGCGTGATTGTCGAGGTATATAGGACGTGCGGACATAGTGCAGGGTTGGGTGAAAAAAGTGTTAGGTTTATTGTAGACGAGCCCCTTGTTCTACAACAAAACTTTATAATTAACATATATTTGTAAAGATTTATGCGAGCTGACATTCAGGGATTAGAAATTACTCTCGGTGAGCTCAAGCACCTCACCGGCGCGGGGCCCGATCGCGTATACCGGCCGCCGACAGCGACTAAGTTTGCCCGCGAAGCTTTGAAAACAGTCGGTTTAATTGTTTTGGTTCTCATCAGTTGTTGGCTGCTGGTTGCGATATTTCCTAGAGCTTATTTGTTGTGGTTCGCCCTTCACTTCGCTGCGATAGTTGGTTTAATCTTTGAGGATGCCTGGAAAATTCGGTGCAGCCAGCAAAACCAACATTTAATCAATCTTTTTGATGATGTGGAGCGCTATAATGGTATAATCAAAGCGATTGAAATTAATGACAAGATAGAAGATGCTGGCAATGCGAAAGTCAAAATCGGCGATCGCGCAAAAGTAATTCAAGCTTTGCAGCTAATCAGAGACGATTTAGTTCGAGCTTTGAAAACTGAAAGAATTCTTAGGGAAAACAAAAAATTTGTCGCTACTAACTCCGAATTGTTTACCAATAACTTAAAAAATTTGAATGCCCTGCAAATTAGCGATCGAGCCAGCGAACAAGGACGATTGCTCAACGAAGCTTTGCAGGTAGCCGTCGGAGTTCAAGCAGAAATGAAAAAGTTGCAAGAGCGAAACGATGCTAGTTTTAAAAATGGCAAAACTTAGTAGGGTACACGGCTGCGTGCGCCTCTTACCCAGTAGCAATATGCAGCTTACTGAACCGCTCTAACTAAAACACATTCTCCAAATTATAAGTTATGAGAATTGTGAAAAAAATATCATAACTATTGTAAATTTTTTCCTGTTACGTAACAGCTAAGGATATCTTAGAAAGGTGACGTTAACAACCAGGTCAGTATGTCTTCTGTTAAACCCAAGATTATAGTTCTCGACGACGATCCGACTGGTTCTCAAACCGTGCACAGTTGCTTGCTGCTGACACGTTGGGACGAAGACACCCTGCGTTTGGGGCTGCGGGACAAGTGCCCGATTTTCTTCATACTGACAAATACTCGATCGCTAACTCCCGAAAAAGCAGCCTCCGTCACCCGCGAAGTGTGCCAAAATCTAAAAAGGGCGATCGCCAGCGAAAAAATCGAAGACTTCCTAATAGTTAGCCGTTCCGATTCTACCCTGCGCGGCCACTATCCCATCGAAACCGACGCGATCGCCGAAGAACTTGGCCCCTTCGACGCCCATTTTCTAATTCCCGCCTTTTTTGAAGGAGGGAGAATGACCCGCCACAGCGTGCACTACCTAATAGTTAACAGCGTCCCGACACCAGTACATCAAACCGAATTTGCCAAAGATTCAGTCTTCGGCTACAGTCACAGTTACCTGCCAGACTATGTAGAAGAAAAAACCAAAGGTCGCATCCCCGCTGATGCAGTCGATCGCATTTTACTCGGAGACATTCGCTACGGAAGTTTAGATCGACTGATGGACATGACAGACAACCAATGTGCGGTTGTTGACGGCCAAAGCCAAGGCGATTTAGACACATTTGCCAAACACATTCTCCATGCAGTCAGTCAAGGCAAAAAGTTTTTATTCCGCAGTGCAGCAAGTATTTTAACATCCTTAGCTGACCTCGGCCCGCAGCCAGTAGCAGCCGAGGAAATGGCAAAATACGTGAGGGAGGGCAAACCCGGTGCAGTAATAGTTGGTTCCCACGTTAAGAAAACTACTGAACAATTGGAACGCTTGTTAAAAGAACCCAATATAGTTAGCATTGAAATAGATGTATCTCAGTTGGTAGAAGATTCACCAGAGTATCGCACCCAAATGCTCGATGAAATTCTCGAAAAAGTCCGCACTGCTCATGCAGATGGCAAAACGCCTGTAATTTATACCAGCCGCAAGGAACTCGAATTTGAAAATACCGAAGTCCGGTTAAAATTTGGAGAGGCGGTTTCTGCTTTATTGATGGATATCGTGCGGGGACTGCCGGCAGATATCGGGTTTTTAATTAGCAAGGGCGGCATTACTTCTAATGATGTTTTGAGTACAGGTTTGTCCCTGAAAAGTGTCAGGCAAATCGGTCAAATTATTGCAGGTTGTTCGGTGGTGAAAACCGATGCCGATCATCCTCTGTTTCCCAATTTGCCAGTTGTTTTGTTTCCGGGAAATGTGGGGGATAGCCATGCTTTGGCTACGGTTTACAAGCGGCTGAGCAAGTAGTATAGCTCGACCAATCGCAGATTAACCCAGATGAATTTAGCTTCGAGTCAGGGAGGAGAATGTTCATCTGCGGTTGGTCGATGGGTTTCAATGCTCGATCGAACTTTATGGCAATGGCCACTGCACGGTCACTTCAAAAAAAATCTCTAGTCTACTTTTTCCTTGCTAAATCCACCCAAATATGATAGACTAGAGAGTCTGTCTGTAAGTCAAGGTGTAACTCTAGGCGATCGGCAAAGTTGAAAATCGCCTCATCGTTAGGCAGTATCAAAAAAATTAGATTTCTCAAAAATAGTACCTCAGAACTCTACATATAGGGCCAACAGCACCAGAGCTACTGCTATCAGTAGCGTTTCCAGCTCGTATCAGCCTAAATTTTAAAATTAAGTAGAAATTTTCAGATAGTAATTTTCAGCTCAAAGGATTAGCATATAAGGGTGACAGAACATTATCATCCCCTAAACTCATTAAAAGATGGCCATTGGTTCAAGCTGATCTGTGGGGCGAGCTTTCAACACCTGCCTGCTGTACGGAATCTCACCTTGGCTTACACCTTAGCAGGCGCTGACTGTATCGATGTCGCGGCAGATCCCGCCGCCGTCGCCGCAGCGAAAGAAGCCCTACAAGTGGCCAGCGAATTACAGGCAAGAACTCAAAACCGCAGGTTTGGCGGCAAAGGGTTGCCGTTGCTGATGGTGAGTTTAAATGATGGGGAAGACCCGCATTTTCGCAAAGCCGAATTCAACCCAGCCGATTGTCCGGCGGACTGCTGGCGGCCTTGCGAAAAAATATGTCCAGCCGAAGCAATAGTTTTTCAGAGTGCTGGCAGTGGTTTTTCCGGGGTGATAGACCAGCAATGCTATGGCTGCGGTCGCTGTCTGCCGATTTGTCCGAGCCAACTGATTTACACTCGTTCTTACGTGTCTGCTCCCGCCGCGATCGCACCTTTAATCTTGCAATCCGGTGCCGACGCCCTAGAAATCCACACGCAAGTAGGCAGAGAGGCAGATTTTGCGCGACTTTGGTCGAGTATAGCTCCCTGGGTCGGTCAACTCAAGGTAATAGCAATTAGTTGCCCCGATGGAGACGGTTTGATTGATTATTTGCGGACACTCTATCAAATAATTTCCCCCCTTCCTTGTCCCCTAATTTGGCAAACCGACGGTAGGCCAATGAGCGGAGATATTGGAACAGGAACTACCAGAGCCGCGGTCAAACTCGGTCAAAAAGTTTTGGCGGCCCAGTTGCCGGGATACGTGCAACTGGCAGGCGGCACTAATGCTCACACTGTCAGCAAGCTGAGAGCCGACGGACTGATGAAGGATGGCGGGAAAAATTTGTCAGTTCCCCCTGTCCCATACATTGCAGGTGTAGCTTACGGCAGCTATGCCAGGGTTTTGCTATCGCCAATTTTAGAACAATTAGAAACAATGCAGACCGATCGAGCCTATGCCGTTCCGGTGGCAGTAGCGCGGTCAGGAGCCGGAGTTCAAACATCTCGGCTACCTCAGCTCGAAGCCGTCCCAGAACTTCTCTCGGAGGCCGTGAGTTTAGCTTGTTCTCTAGTTTCCCAGCTCAAAGAAATTTAGTCATTAGTCATTAGTCATTAGTCAGAAGTCATTAGTTACAAGTAAAAAACAACTGGCAACTGGCAACTGACAACTGACAACTGACTAAAAAGTTGAAAACGTCACCGAACACATCGAGGCGAATGCAGATTACAGACGACCTCAACAGATTATTAGACATCGTGCCAGATGAGATCCGGCAGCCCTTAGAGCAGCACCCGCAGCGCAACAATCTCATTGAGATTGTCATGGATTTGGGTCGCCAACCAGAAGCTCGTTTTCCATCCTTGGCCGAACCTCTTTCCCAAACGCCGGTTTCCAAGGCACACCTCAACTATTGCATCGAACGAGTCGGCCACTTCGGTGGCGACAACCGAGCCGGTATCGAGCAAACCCTGCACCGAATTAGCGCCATACGCAACCGCAGCGGCGAGATTATCGGCTTGACTTTGAGGGTGGGCCGCGCTGTGTTCGGGACGATCGGCATTATCCGCGATTTAGTGGAAACCGGTCAGTCAATTTTAATGCTCGGTCGCCCCGGAGTCGGCAAAACCACGGCCCTGCGGGAAATTGCCCGCGTGCTCGCCGATGACTTGGAAAAACGGGTGGTAATCATCGACACCTCCAACGAAATTGCCGGAGATGGAGATATTCCCCACCCAGCGATCGGCAGAGCTCGCAGAATGCAAGTTTCCCGTCCCGAACTCCAGCACCAAGTCATGATCGAAGCAGTGGAAAACCATATGCCACAAGTGATCGTGATTGACGAAATCGGTACGGAACTCGAAGCTTTGGCGGCTCGGACGATCGCCGAAAGGGGCGTGCAGTTGGTCGGTACGGCCCACGGGAACCGGATCGAAAACTTGATGAAAAACCCGACTCTGGCAGATTTAATTGGGGGCATCCAAGCGGTGACGCTGGGAGATGACGAAGCAAGACGGCGCGGTTCTCAAAAGACGGTTTTGGAGCGCAAAGCACCGCCAACTTTTGAAATTGCCATCGAAATGCTGGAACGCGAGCGCTGGGTAATCCACGAGCGAGTTGCAGAGGCGATCGACACTTTGCTGCGGGGACGCGAACCGCACCAGCAAATCAGAAGCGTCAGCGAGAGTGGAGAAGTAATTATCGAGCGTGACTCGCCCGCTCCCCCCGCCCGGTTTCCGGGGATGGCAGCTTCCAGCGGCCCGGCTGCGGTATCGGGAATGCGGCCGGTCACACCGATCTCAGGGTGGCGGAGTGCTGGCAAAATGGTGCCGATGCCCGCTCCCAGCGAGAACTTCGCTGCTAAAAGCGCGCCGGTTTCTGAGACTCGGTATTTCGAGCAACTGCTCGAAGAATCCCTGTCCGTCGAGCCGGTACCTAATGCCGGACGTTTTTCCCAGAATGTCGGCCCTAACGGCGAAGATTTGCCCCTTCACGTTTATCCTTACGGCATAGCTCGCCACCAGCTCGAACAGGTGATTTCGACGCTGAACCTGCCGGTACTGCTGACGAAGGATATTGAGAGCGCTGACGTGGTTTTGGCTTTGCGATCGAACGTTCGGAACCAGTCGAAATTGAGGCACTTGGCCAAAACTCGCCAAGTTCCCCTGCACACAATTAAGGCCGGCACTATTCCCCACGTAGCGAGAGCTTTGCGGCGCCTGTTGGACATGGATGACCCGGGTACCCCGGAAGTGGCAGACCTCGCCTTATTCGCCCGCAGCGGTTCTTCTGACGAGCTCGAAGCTTTGGAAGAAACGCGCTTAGCAGTCGAGCAAATTGTCATTCCGAAGGGACAGCCGGTGGAACTCCTGCCCCGTTCTCCCAACGTCCGCAAAATGCAGCACGAACTTGTGGAACACTATCACCTGAAATCCCACAGTTTTGGGGAAGAACCCAATCGCCGCTTGCGGATATATCCAGCTTAAAGTTGGAGGTTGAGGGCTTTGAAGGCAGAAGGTAGAAGGCAGAAGGGAGAATTTTTTCCTGGCTTGTGTCTTTTACCTTTTGCCTTTTTCCTTTAAGTAGCTGGCAACTTTCTGATATGATGTTTTGTAACACTGTTCTTGTTAATGCGAGCGGCTAAATTCCCGATTTCTAATTCCAAATTCGCCAATTTCCAATTACCACTTCTTCGACTACACGAGCTTACAAGTTACCCAATTCTCAATAGTTCAGCTACGCACTTCCCCTCGGCTTTGCGAACGGACGAGCCGCGGGCGATCGGCTATCCTCAGCACAAACTCAGCACCAGCTCAGTAAAAGTTGCCATTTCCCAAATTATTAAATGAATCTACCTGAGTTGACATGAATGATTCCATAATTCAGCTATTTATTAACTTAATTACTACTGAAATTGGTGTGCGAATTAGGTTCCAAGAGCGAGAGGGTTTGTGTCATAAAATTATGACTAGAATGAGAGAAAAAAACATCGCCGAACCAGAAAAATATTATAAACTTTTAACCGCCAAAACTTTTGAAAGTAAATATGAATGGGCAGAATTAATAGTGCTATTAACAATAAGTGAAAGTTATTTTATGCGAGATCAAGGACAGTTTGATCTGTTGAAAAAAGTAATTTTTCCTGAATTGATAGAGCAGAAAAGAAACTTGCACAAGACCTTCGGAATGCAGCCGACACTGCGAATCTGGAGTGCGGGCTGCTCCACCGGTGAAGAACCTTATTCTTTAGCTATTGTTTTAAAACAGTTGATTCCCGATTGGGAACAATGGAAAATATTAATTTTAGGTACAGATATCAATGAAAAAGTAATTAAAAAAGCGCCCCAGGGAGTTTACAGTCATTGGTCGTTTCGCCTGGTTGAACCGCAGATACAAAAGCAGTATTTTCATCAGAGGCAAAATGATTGGCAAATTAATCAAGAATTGCGCCAAAGTGTAACCTTTAGCTGTGTTAATTTAATCACAGATGAGTTTCCTAATATTTACCAAAATATTTATAACATAGACTTAATTTTGTGTAGAAACGTTTTTGTGTATTTTGAACATAAGTATATTTCACTGGTACTGAAAAAATTTTCCAATACCCTGAGACCTGGAGGATATTTAATGACCGGTCACGCTGAAGTTTACGGTCAAATTATGAACGAGTTTCAACCCAAGATTTTTCCGGAGTCGGTGGTTTATCAGCGTCGGGATGCAGTAGCGGAGGAAGGCTGTCAAATAGAGTCTAGGGTTGCGACGGTAGGGGAAGCCAACTCGGCATTTCTGGAATTCCCCAAACCAGATACTGTGGGGGATGATAGTGGTGAGTTGCTAACAGGAAAAACGAGGCTACCTAGTGTTACTAACAGCAATTTTCCAGAGATGCCGCCCGTATTAACAATAAGTAATCCGCTGGGGAAGATACTGCGCTCTCGCTATCGGGAGGACGGATTGGGGAACAATGCCGTGTCAGTTACACAAAAAATAATAGCAGAAAATACTCAAAAAAAAACGCCTCAAATGCTAATTTTAGAGGCTAAAAAATTATTTAAAAATCAAGATTATGCTGAGGCAATTCACAAGGCACAAGAGTCAATAGACTTGCAGGGGCATAATTTTGATGCTTATTTTTTAATCGCTCAAGTTCAGGCAAATGCCGGCAATTATTCTCAGGCAATAGAATACTGTAATCGAGCTAGAAAAGTAGATCCGGGCTCAGTATTTACTGATTATTTACAAGCTCACATTGCTGAAGAACAGGGGCAATTGGAAACAGCAAAACTTTTATTAAAAAGGACTATTTATATGTGTCCATCTTTTGTTTCAGCTTATATAGAACTAGGGAATATATACAATAAAGAAGGTCAAGTAAAAAGAGCGATTAAAATGTACAATTCATCTTGTGAAATCCTGAAAGCACTACCGCAACACACTCCCATAGATTCACAGGGGAAAATGACAGCTAATCAAGTGCTGGTGGATGTTAAAAAAAAGTTGTTAAGATTATACAGTAAAGAAACTGTACACTAAAATATGGACACTAAACCGTATCTTATCTTTGAACAGAACGGTTTTCTCTGCGGTATAGAAGCCTGTTATGTTCGGGAAATTTTCTTTCTGCCGGAGTTGACAGCAATTGCAGAAGCACCTGAAGATATTGTTGGGGCGATCGACCTTCGGGGCGAAATTCTGCCCGTGATGGATCTGAATCTGCGCTTTGGATACGCTTGGCAGGAGTATGCTGTGACAGATAGTACGATCGTCATCGAGTGGCAAGAATTGAAAGTCGGCATAATTGTCAATCAAGTTCGCGAAGTTAAGGAACTCTCAGAAGATGCCATCACTTCGCAGTTATCTTACGGGCGAGACAATTCAGAAGCCTCTCATCATTTTGTAGCTGGATTTGCCCGCTGCGAAGCCGATATTATCATGCTGCTGAATCTCGATCACTTAATTCGATATTCTCCCGAAAAGTCAGAGAAAAGCTGGCCTGTTTCTCCAAGCAATGCAGGTAATCAACAAACAGCAGGTGAGTCGGATACGGAAAATTTACAGTGGCAAATAAATGCAAACTTGTTAGGCAAAAATCCTCAAATTTTGAGCAATCGTCACGTTTTTCGCCCGCAGGCTACCCCGGAAGAAAAAGCAATTTTTCAATCGCGGACTAATAATTTGAGGCGGCGAGGCGAGGGGGAAAATGATGCTGCAATTAATATGTCCCTGGCGGTGTTTGTTTTGAATGGTGAATACTTTGGTATTCCTTTGGATGTAGTGCGCGAATTTACTGATATTAACCAAGTAACTCCGGTTCCTTGCACTCCCGATCGCATAGTGGGGAATATGAATTTACGGGGAGAAATTTTGACGCTAATTGATATTCGCAGTGTTTTAAATATGTCTTTAAATATGTCGGAGGCGGCAAATTATCTGTCTAAGGCGATCGTTGTTGAAGTGGCGGATTTGGTCGCTGGTATAGTTGTTGACGAAATATTAGATATTATATACTTAAATGTGTCGGAAATGGCGGCTGTTCCGGCAGCACTGCATTCTGCTAACCGCGAATATCTACGGGGGACAGCTATTTACGGAGAAAAAATGATGGCTATTCTGAACTTGCAAAAACTGCTCACAAAAGGAGGAGTAGTTGTGGATGAAGAGGTTTGAATCAAGAACAAGACTTACGCAAACCATATGTTTCATGAGTCAAGTGAACCATCGGGCTTGATACTTCATTTCCTTCGCAATCCCGATCCAACGCAGAGATCGGGACTGGTAACGAGCGGGACTCAGCCTGAGAGGATTATCTTGAAATTCGTCCAGGACTAAAGAAGTTAGTTATACCAAATCTGCTTTTCAAGCGCTATTTGACAAAGGAACCTAATTCGTGTATGCACGTGCTTAAATCAAGGAGAAAAATATGTTTGCTAAAATAAACCACTTAAACATTAGAAACAAGATGCTGTTCGGATATCTAGCACCAGCCGCTATATACTTAGGGTTTCCCGTATTAGTTATTGCTACTACAAATCAGGTGTTTAAAAATTTACAAGAAACGGAAAGGGTACAGCAGGTAGTCGAGGAAATAAGTAATATATCGCTAGGTGGGGAGCAAATGGTACGGGGGCTGCGCGGGTATTTAATTAATAATAAAAATCAGCAATTTTTAAAGGATTTTCAAGCAGGTGCAGAGTTGGCTCGTCAGTCGGCCAATAATATAGAGAATACAGTTAAAGATCCAGAACAGAGAACCCGTTTGCAAAGGATGCGAGAGCTACTCAATCAATATTATGATGCTTGTAATGAAGACATTGTTCGCTTACTGCAGCAAAATCAGACAGCGAAAGCTATGGCTGTATTTAATACAGGGAAGTACACAAATTTTCTGAATGATTTTTTAAAAGTGAACGGGGAATTTCGGGAAACAGAATTAAGTATCTTTAAGCAAAAAACGAAAATGACGAAGGAAGCTTTAACCTTTTTGGTATCGACGCTGCTGGTTGGTTCGGTGCTGTTAGTGGTGTTTGGTGCGGGCATAGCTTGGCTGATTTCGGCAGGAATTGCCCAAACTATCGATCGGGCAATTAGCTCGATCGCCTCTTCTTCCACTGAGATTGCAGCCACCGTGGAAGAACAGGAACGTATGGCAAGTCAGCAAGCAGCTTCAGTAAATCAAACTACTACTACAATGGACGAATTGGGAGCCTCTTCCAGGGCGACATCACAGCAGATCGAAACCGCCGTGGCTCAAGCAATGCAAGCCTTGAATTTAGCTGGAGGTGGCACAAAAGCTGTAGAACAAACTTTAGAAGCAATGGCCACTTTGAAAACTAAAGTTCAGGATATCCAAGGACAAATTATCGAGTTGAGCGAACAAACAGATCACATTGGTAATATCTCAACTGTAGTTAGCGATTTGGCGAATCAGACTAATATGTTAGCACTCAATGCTGCTGTTGAAGCAGTCCGGGCCGGGGAACACGGCAAGGGGTTTGGTGTGGTGGCGTCAGAAATTCGCAAACTTGCAGATCGCAGTAAAAAATCAGGAGCACAAATTAATCTATTAGTTGCGGATATTCAAAGGGCAATTAACTCAACGGTAATGGCGACAGACGAAGGGACTAAAACTGTGGAATCGGGCGTGAATATTGCCTCAGAAACTGCAGCAGCATTTGCAGGAGTTGCCAATGCCATTAACAATGTGGTTTTGAGTTCTCAGCAAATTTCGCTGAATGCCCAACAGCAATCGCTCGCGATCGAACAGGTAGTGCAAGCTATGAACTCCCTCAATCAAGCCGCAGCCCAAACCGCTTGCGGTATCAGTCAAACTAAAGTCGGCACTCAAAAATTGAATGAAGCTGCCTTAGATTTGAAAGCAGTTTTGTAGGAGAGCGATGAATTATGAGTAGTTCCCCAAAAAGGCCAAATATATCCTTAAAAATTAAAGCAATTACTTTGGCGATTTGTCGCGGTACAATTCCAGCGATATTAACGGGAGTAATAAATTTTATATTAGCAAATCATAACCTAATCTCCTATCGTTTTCGGTTGCATCGGAATGATACCGACGACACGGCAGTGCCGTGTCCCTACCCCGATCAATTGTAGGGGCACGGCACTGCGGCGTCCTGACTGTGGGTAATATTAATTCCGATGTTACCTGAGTTGATATCCAATCTGCACTGTAGTTAGTTGTGATTTGTGAGTTATTATTTGGGAGTTGTTTTTTTTTATTTACTACCCATTCTCCATTTCCTATACTTCTGCTACGCACGCTTACAAGTTCCCTATTGTCTATACTTAGACTATGGGAGCGTACAAGTTACCAGTAACCAATTCCCAGTAACCAATGATTAACCATTTTTTCCAAAAAATGCAGCCTCGACCAGAGCCGGGGAGTACGGTAAAGGTTTTGGGGTGGTAGCAAGCGAAATTCGTAAGTTAGCAGATGAAAGCCAACAAGCAGCCCAAAAGATTAATGGTATTATTCCAGAAATTAAGGGCGCGATCGACTCGACGGTGAAAGCAACTGAAGATAGGCGCAAAACGGTTGCAGCAGGGGTGAAAATAGCACAAGATACGGCAGGAGCTTTTATGGGTGTGAGGGAAGCTTGCAATCTTGTGTTTGCTAGCAACCAGCAAATTTCTTTTAATGTTAAGCTAAGCAGCAGGCCATCGCGATTCAGCAAGTAGGTGATGCGATGATTTCTATGAAGGAATGTGCGTCTCAAACTGTCAGCGGCATTACTCAAGTTACAATCGGTACTCAACAACTCACAGAAGCTGCATTTAATCTTAAAGAAGTAGTGTAGTCATTAGTCATTAGTCATTAGCAATCGACTGAGTATGCAACATAATTATCATTACCAATTACCAGTGAGTCCGGCTCAATTACCTATTAGTCAAAAACATATATGATGATTGAAGATCAAGAACTGCGAGATGTATTTAAGGTCGCTAGTCAAGAACACTTACAGAAATTAGACGACGGATTGCTGTACTTAGAACAACATCCGGCCGACTTAGCTAAGTTAGAACACTTATTGCGGGAAACCCATTCTCTTAAAGGTGATGCAGGGATGCTGGGAGTAAAAAATGTAGCATCTTTAGCTCATCAAATGGAGCATCTTTTGGAAGCGATCCAGCGGGGAGAAACTCAACTGAATTCGGATATTAGCGATCGACTTTTGCAAGGTTTAGACGCCATGCGGAAACTCGTTAACGAAGCCGTTACGGGCGAAGATTCCGGCGTTAATACATTTTACATCCTCGCTAGCATGATGGGTGCTTCTAGTCAGCCACAGCGACAGGCTGCAGCCTCAATAGTAGCTCCCTCATCTTCACAAGTACCAGAACAGCCGTTGGTAGAACCGCAATTTACTGAGCCTCCTACCCAAGAACTAGAAACAAATGTTGAAACTTCTGAAGTCCTTAACTTAGAGACAAATTCCTCTTTTTTACCCATACAATCCCCGCCCGAATTTCTACTGCAATCTCACAACTTGGCGGCACCTTCTGGATCCGCCGCTACGTCGGCTTCGCAGTCGGCAGTTACTGCATCCTCAACCTCATCTTACCGCATTGAAACCATTCGCGTTGCTACTCAAAATTTAGACGATTTAATGACTCAAGCAGGGGAACTTACTGTCACAAAAACTCGGCTAGGACACCGAGTTGCAGAGATCGAACAAATTACAACTTTGTGGGAAGAGTGGAGCAGAGAATATTTTGTAACGAGCTTGACTGTCGATCGGATGCCAATAGATGACAAAGATATTAAAACCAACGGTAAATTTAGCCAATTGCAGGATTACTATCAACGTACAGAAGAACGTTTAGAACGTCTCGGAACTTTAGTCAACCGCTTGAGAAATCGAGTTTATGAAGATACTGCCAGACTCGAATTAATCGCTGAGGCATTAGAATCAGGAATTCGCACTCTGAGACTGCTGCCTTTGTCTACTATTTTTAATTTATTTCCTCGAACTGTTCGAGACTTAGCGAAACGGGAAGGTAAAGAAGTTGCATTAGTGATTGAAGGAGGCGAAACTACAGCAGATAAACGCATTTTAGAGGAAATGAAAGACCCTTTAATGCACATGATTAGAAATGCGATCGACCACGGTATTGAAACTGTTGAAGAGCGGGAAAAAATAGGTAAACCTCCCGTGGCTACTCTCCGCATTAAAGGCTATAATATTGCTAGCAATATTATTATTGAAGTGGCTGATGATGGTCGAGGACTCAATCTAGAGAACATTAAACAAACGGCTATAAAACGTAATATTTGTACGCGCGAACAACTGGCAGAAATGACAGAGACTCAAGTACAATCTTTAATTTTTAGTCCTGGTTTTTCGACCAAAAAATTTGTTACAGAAGTATCGGGGCGCGGGGTAGGTTTAGATGTAGTTCGCACTAATGTTGAAGCCCTAAAAGGTAGTATTCAAGTAGAGTCATTACCGGGGAAAGGATGCACCTTGAGGCTGCAAATAAGCACGTCTTTAGCTACAGCAAATGTATTAATTGTAGTAGTTGAAGACATTCCTTATGCTCTGCCAGTCGAGTTTGTAGAGACGGCCCAACAGGTGTCTCAGTCTGAGATATTTGCTATAGAAGGTAAGGAAACTATACTTTCCAACGGTCAGCCTCTGTCAGTTGCTCATCTGAGAGATTTACTAGAATTAAACCATAGACAAGGTTGGCAAAAAAATCGATATTTGAGGCAGGAAACCGGGAGCGAAATTATGAGAAAAAATTTCCCAGACTTCCTCAATTCAACTTATTCAAAAATGCCTTGTATTGTTTTGAAAGTTGGGGAGGAAAGATTGGGATTATTGGTAGATGCTTTGATAGACGAACAGGATGTGGTGATGAAACCTCAAAGTCAGTTGCTGAAACGGGTGCGAAATGTTTCGGGTGCCACAATTCTGGGTACTGGGGAAGTTTGTATGGTACTCAATCCCCACGATTTGATAAAATCTGTACGCCAGCAAGTTTCGTCCCGTGGGGTTTCTGGTGCGCGATCGCAACTTGAGACTGCCACCAGAAAACAAGTTATACTCTTAGCAGAAGACTCGATCGCCACGCGCACTCAAGAAAAGCGCATTTTGGAAGGTGCGGGTTACGAAGTTGTGACAGCGGTAGACGGATTGGATGCTTTCCATAAATTAAAAACTCGCCATTTTGATGCTGTGATTTCTGACGTACAAATGCCAAATTTAGACGGTTTGACCCTGACTGTTAAGATTCGGGAGCAAAAAGAATACAGTGAGTTACCGATAATTTTAGTAACATCTTTGGCATCCGATGAAGATAGAAAAAGAGGAGCTGATGCGGGAGCAAATGCTTATATTCCTAAAGGGACTTTCAATCAAGATGTGCTCATAGAGACACTAAACAGGTTAGTTTAGTCATTAGTCCTTAGTTATTAGCCATTTCTTATTTACTATTAATTAGCGAGGCCCAATGCCCAGTGCCCAGTGCACAATTACCATTGCATCGATTCCCAATGCCCAATACTTTGACTACGCGGTTCCTGAGCGAGTCGTGCTTAGCTTAGTCGCTCGCGAAGCCGAAGGGAAGTAAGTCGAAGGGCAGTACAAGTCGCCCATTCCCAATTGCCCGTTCTCAATTGCTCATTCCCAATTTCCCCCCAAACTGATGTTATCGCCCATTAAAGTATTGTTAGTTGAAGATTCTCCAGTAGTTACAATCGTCCTCAAACGAATTTTTGAGTCCTCCCCCGAAATCAAAGTTGTAGGAACCGCTTGCAACGGGTTAGAAGCACTAGAATTAATCCCGAAACTTCACCCTGAAGTAATCTGTACGGATTTGAACATGGCACCAATGAACGGATTAGAATTTACGAAAGAAGTAATGAAGAAATATCCGCTACCAATTTTAGTAATTAGTGCTTCAGTACAAGCGAATGATACTCAGAATGTATTTCAAGTGTTAAATGCTGGTGCATTGGATGTTTTTCCGAAACCGATTGGTGGCTTGGTATCAGATTACGAGCGGCTAGGAAATCAATTAATAGCTAAAATTAAAATAGTCTCAGGAGTTAAAGTATTTACACGGCATCAAAAAATTATACAAACAGAAGATAATAACCCACTGGTAAAAATCAACCAAACACCAGTTGTTAATTACAAGTTTTCCCACGAAAATCTTAAATATCAAACTATTAAAGTATTGGCTATAGGAGCTTCTACAGGGGGACCGCAAGCACTATACGCCATTATTTCTAAACTTCCGGCTAGTTTTCCCGTGCCTGTAATTTGTGTCCAGCACATCAGTGAAGGTTTTTTGCAAGGGTTAGTTGATTGGCTGGGTAATGAATCGAAACTGCCAGTTAAGATAGCTTCTTTTGGGGAATTGCCACAAGCAGGGACTGTTTATTTCCCGCCCGAAAAACGTCATTTAGAATTGGACTCTCAAGGGCGATTTGTTTATTCAGAAGCTGCTCCTGTCATGGGACACTGCCCTTCTGTAACGGTGACATTTAAGTCGGTAGCTAATTTTTATAGTCGGGCAGCAGCGGGGGTTTTGCTGACAGGAATGGGTAGAGATGGTGCTGACGGAATGTTGGCTATCGCTAAACAGGGCGGTTTGACAATCGCCCAAGACGAAGCTAGCTGCATTGTCTTCGGAATGCCCAAGGAGGCGATCGCCCTCGGTGCAGCCCAATATGTTCTACCTGTCAGTGCGATCGCTCCCTTACTCCTGGCTAAATTAAAAATTTAGGACTTACCCCGCAAATAGTGTAGAATACCCCGATCCGGGACTTGTTAAAAAAATCGGGGATAAGAAAGCGCGATCACAACTTTTTTGTTCATTAATTACTCAAATTACTTCATAATTACTCAAAACTGAATTTTTTTCTAAGTCCGATTATTTGATTTTGATAAACTTACCAATTACCTCGCGCAACTTCTCAGCATCAAACGGCTTAGTTAAATACTCTGTTGCTCCCGCCAAACGCCCCTGTACCTTATCAAAAGCTCCATCTCGCGCTGTCAGCATTACGATCGGCAAATTTTGAAACTGAGGCAAGCTCCGCACCGTGCGACAGAGTTCCAATCCGTCAATACCAGGCATCGAAACATCGAGCAACAAAACAGAAATTTGTTCGTGATAAATCGTTGACAAAGCATCCACTGCATTGTCGGTTACGAGAACTCGAAACTCTTTGCTTAAGGCCTGTTTAACAAGTCCTTGCATCACGACGCTATCATCAACTGCCAAAATAGTTGGTACTTGACTGCTACTTGCAGACATATTCTTCTCCCTG
This sequence comes from Microcoleus sp. MON1_C5, assembly GCF_036701875.1. Classification (NCBI taxonomy): domain Bacteria; kingdom Bacillati; phylum Cyanobacteriota; class Cyanophyceae; order Oscillatoriales; family Microcoleaceae; genus Microcoleus; species Microcoleus sp. MON1_C5. The sequence continues at coordinate 41,653 of NZ_JAUBRN010000056.1, forward strand.
TTTATTTATAGTTCTTGAAAATACAAAACATACTTCCGCCCGTCATTTTTTTAGAGTTGCCTCTGTGCAATAGTTGCCAACCCCGTTGGAACATTAGTAGAAAGTTTAGTCCTGTTTTTTTACATCAAACTCGAAAAAAGGGATTGGGAGAGTTGTCGCTCAGCGATTACAACAGTTGCAAAATGTGCATCTGGGCCCAGAAACCCTAGAAGGTCGAGTTGAAGTAACTATTGTTACAAAGTTTAACATCTTACCAATCTTTTGTAATTCATCTCCTAACTGTAGTTGAACGACCGTCTAAGGCACAGCTCGCTAAAGGACACTGGTATTGTGGCACACACCTCTGATTTAAATCTACCAGCAAGCCAGCTACCCAGGATTAGACAAGTTTGTTAAAATACAATTAAACTGATTAAAAAATTCTAGGTAAGCAATCGCGTTATATTTTGGAAAGCTGCTTCCTCTCAACAGAGGCTCTTAGATTTAGAGAGCCGGAGGTATTCAAAAGCATAGTCAACGGGAAGTATAATTTATATAGTCTTAAGATTTGGGGTACTCTAACTCCCATAACTCAAAAGTTTCCAGATCGGTCAAGAGGTTAGTCTGAATTCGGCGCAAGCAACCTGCGCCGAACTGGCGCCCAGAGTCTCCCAGCACAGAATTCATAGCTTGTTTTTCAAGGGAAGTATTGAGAAGGGCGGTTGCCAGCAACTAGACGGGCAGTTACACATGATGAAAGCACCCTTGCCTCTTGGTAAAAAAAGTGTTCAAGCTCCATAACATTGACTTGTATCAGCTTCTCGGCTCTGATCCAGACGCTTGCTTGGACAATTTGGTCGGTTTGGCAGCTCAGATCAGCCGAACTCCTATTGCTTTCTTGAGCTTGATTGACGGTAACCGCCACTGGTTGAAGTCGCAGTTAGGTATCGATCAAAGTTTGGCCCAGCGTTACCTGAATTTTTGCGATCGCGCCCTGGACAAAATTCCCGAAGAGTTCGCAGTCGGTTCAAACTCAAACTCGGAATTTGACCAGGCAATTCCCCTGCAAAAACCGCGAGTTGCTCCCGAATCTGCGATCGAACTCCCTATAAATTCCTTTAAAGAACTGCCTGCCGCCATTGTTCGAGACGCTTCCACAGACGTGAGATTTGGCGAGCATCCCCTAACGGTTTTCTACCCCTTCGTGAAATTTTACGCCGGCATCCCAGTCATGACCTCAGATGGGCAGATGCTGGGAGTGCTATCGGTCATGGACTCAGTACCGAGAGACTTGACAAAAGAAACCATAGAAGCTATCCAAGCTTTGAGTCGGCAAGTTGCGAGTTTGGTGGAGCTGCGCTGGCAATTAGTCAAAGCCCAGAAACAGTTGGCAGAGGCAGAAGATATCAGCTCGGACAGCCCGCAAATCTCGGAGTTAGTTTCTGGCTCGAACCCATCCAGCTTGTGTGCCGTACATACCCCACAGAGCAGCAGGAGAATATACGGCACAAAAAAGCTCCCGACGATCGAGGAAACAGGCAAATCTCAATATTTGTGGGAAACTTCAGCGAGCATCGGGCGCGCGGACGATACCAAACAAATCCGAGAAATCTTTGTCGGTTCCGGGGACACATCGGATCGCCAACTAACGGCAGCGTCCCTACAAGAGCGAGCTCGCTTGGGAGCTCTGCAAGCTAAAGTCGGTGCAGCCCTCGGACAAGGTGGGAAAATATCGCCCATCCTCAACCGCTGCACCGAGGCAATGGTAGATTACCTCGACGCCAAAGAGGCGAGCATCTGGACGTTCAACCCGCAGACAGAGCAGTTAGAATTGCAGGCCGATTCAGGACTCAGCACCGAAGGGTGGGAACGGGAAATAAAAGATTGGGTGCGAGCAGAACCGGGAAAACTCCAAACGGCTCCTGTATGCCTACTGTCGAACCCGTCTCTCTGCGCCATTGCCTATCCGCTGATTGTGGAGGAGCGGCTGGTGGGAGTGATGGCTTTGTGCAGTAGCGCTTTGGCAAGCGACGGAGCGCTAGAAGTTCTGGGCTGCATGGCTAACGCCATCGCCGTGGCGATCGATCGCATTACGGCCCGAGAAGAATTGTTGAGCCGCCGGGAAGGCCTGCTCTTCGGCCTTGCCAGCCAGATGCGGAATTCCCTCGACCTCGACAAAATTTTAGATACGGCTGTCAACGAAATTCGCAGCTTGTTGCAGGTTGACCAGTGCTACTTTTTGTGGTATTCCATCTCGCAAGACGGGCAGCAAAGCTTTGCAATCACCCACGAGGCGGCAAATCCCGAACTGAAAGAGCGGCTTACAGAATACCCGATCGAACAAGTAACCCTGCTGGCCGAGAAAATTTGCCACCGCCAAACACTCCGGATCGGGGACGCGGCAACAGCACTGTGCATAGAACCGCCCACGCGAGATTTTTTGACCAGTCTCGGCATTGTTTCTAACCTGCTGCTGCCGCTCAAGACTCGCTCCGGTCAAATGGGTGCTGTAGTTTGCAACCATTACAGCAGCCACCGTTCCTGGACGACGAGCGAAGTGGAATTGCTGCAAGCGGTGGTGGATCAACTGGCGATCGCGATCGACCAAGCCGAACTCTACGCCCAAACCCGGGCGGCAGCCTTAGCCGCTCAAACTCAAGCCCGCCAACTGACGGAAACTTTGCAGCAGTTGCAGCAGAAAGAAGCTCAGCTCATCCAAAACGAAAAAATGTCCTCTCTCGGTCTAATGGTCGCCGGCGTCGCCCACGAAATTAACAATCCGGTTAATTTTATTTACGGCAACTTGACTTATTGCAAGCAGTACATGAGGAATTTGCTGGATTTACTGCACTTGTATCAAAAGCACTACCCGGAGCCTTGCCCCGAAATTCTCGACAAAAGCGAAGAAATCGATGTTGATTTCCTAGTGCCGGATTTGCTGAAAATTCTGTCTTCAATAGAGATGGGAACCGAACGCATCCGCCAAATTGTCCTGTCTCTGCGGAACTTTGCGCGGCACGACGAAGCAGAGATGAAGCTGGTGGACATTCACGAAGGGATTGACAGCACGCTGCTGATTTTGCAGAGCCGCCTGAAGTCAAACGGACTCGTACCGGGAATTGAGGTAATTAAAGACTACGGCAACTTGCCGAAGGTAGAGTGCTATCCCGGGCAGCTCAACCAAGTATTTATGAATATTTTGGCGAATGCGATCGACTCTTTGGAAAATCAGCCCCCACCCAAGACGATCAAAATCTCGACGGCGGTGGTGGACCCAGACTCGGAGGCTGGTGAGTCAGGAAAGTCGAGCGGTCAAGTTGTGGTGATTCGGATTCAAGACAGCGGGCCGGGATTGGCCGAAAAAGCTAAATGCCACTTGTTTGACCCTTTCTTTACCACTAAACCTGTGGGCAAGGGTACGGGGCTCGGCTTGTCAATCAGCTACCAGATTGTGGTGGAAAAACACGGAGGAAGCTTGAACTGTATCTCGAAACCGGGACAGGGAGCTGATTTCAGGATTGAAATCCCGGTAGCTCGCCCCCCTGCGATCAAAGAATAAACCGGCCGGCGATCGGTTCCAAAAACATTTTTTAAATTTTATTGTCAAAATGCTTGACAGATTCCAGTGTTTGAATGTTAAGATAGTGAAGGTTAAGACGTTGGGGCGTCGCCAAGTGGTAAGGCAGCTGGTTTTGGTCCAGCCATTCAGAGGTTCGAATCCTTTCGCCCCAGTTAAATTGTGTTCGGTCAATCAATTATTTAACTGATAGTTTAGAGTCACCGCTCGTCCGACGAGAGAAAAACGACTGCCTAACTACAAACCTAATTAGGGGTTGCTCACAGGATATAAGAAACCGGGTTTCTTGCTGCGGATTTGGCCTAAAAGCGTAGATTTGCGGCGTTGCACAGTTGTGGTATGCTGAGCGCTAACAATCAACGAAAATTTAGCTATGATTTGTCCTGAATGTCAATCT